>JAPYQX010000433.1 GCA_029937135.1 Nitrospinota bacterium | reverse complement strand
GAATTCGTTTGTACTGGGCGCCCTGGAAAAAGAGCGAATGGATCGCCGACATGAAAAGGAGGATGAACAGAAAATACCCAATCGAAAAACGGGTTTTTTGATCCATATCCTTTCCTCTCCGAAATCCGATGGCCTTGTCAGGGATTTGGCGGCGAATCTGCCTTAGTATAAACATAGAACCCGGAAGGGAAAAGAGCTCGAAAAAAAACCGGCTCCAAAGGAGCCTGGCCCATGAATTCATCCAGATCCAGGCAGGTCCAAAAGCTCAGATCCAGGCAGGTCCAAAAGCTCATCGCCTCTCCGCCATGGAAAAAACAGGGATTTTTACCGTTTTGGGTCTGCCAAACCTGTAAAATCCCTTATATAAACTTTTCTTAGGATTTTGTGCGCGGACAGGAGATAAAAATATGCGGTGGGCAAGAATCGAGGTTGGCGGAAAAATTTCCTACGGAATCGTCGAGGAGGATTCCGTGAAAATTGTTCAGGGCGACCCCTTCGAGGGTTACCGGGAAACGGATGAGAGGCACGCCTTGGCGGATGTAAATCTGCTGATCCCGATTGTCCCGAAAACATTCTACGCGGCGGGACTGAACTACGTGGCGCATGTCGAGGAGCAAGCGCGCCTGCACGGCCGGGAAATCAATTTGCCCAAAAAAGCCGATGTCGGATACCGGGCCAACAATGCATTGATCGCCCACGGCGAGACCATCATCCTCCCGGGGGATGTCACGGAAAAGGTCGAATACGAAGCCGAGTTGGTCGCGGTCATCGGTAAGAAGGCAAAAAATATCACGGAAGCCGAAGCGCTAGACTGCCTACTCGGTTTCACGATCGGGAACGACCTCAGCGAGCGCAGTTGGCAAAAAGAGGACCGCACCCTTTGGCGCGCGAAAAACACGGACACCTTTTCCCCGATGGGTCCTTGGATTGACACCGATGCGAAACTCGAGGAAATGGAAACCATCGTCAAGGTCAATGGCGAGGAAAAAATCCGTTTCGAGACCGACAATATGATGTTCAGCGTTCAGCACTACCTGAGCACCATCTCCAAATATATCGAGCTTCAGCCGGGGGACGTTTTATGGATGGGCACCGAGGGCGATTCGCAGAATTTAAGCCACGGCGATGTCGTTGATATCGAGATCACGGGGATAGGCACTCTTACCAATCCAATCGTGAAGGAAAGCTAAAAACGCCCACACTTTCGTATCAATAAATCGCATCGATGTTTTCATGGTGAATGAGCGGGGTCGTTTATGCATATCGTCGATTCACAAGTTCATATCTGGGGCGCGGATACGCCCGAGCGGCCTTGGCCGGCGTATCATCACGAACCACACCGGCCGGCACCGTTTTCGATGGAGGACCTCCTCCGGGAAATGAACGAGGCAGGCGTTCACCGAGCCGTACTTGTGCCTCCATCGTGGGAGGGCTTTCGAAACGATCTGGCGCTCGAAGCGGCGCGGCTGCACCCGGATCGGTTCGCGGTCATGGGGCAGATGGACACGGTTTCGCCCGGCTCGCGCGGCCTGATTGCCTCCTGGCGGCGGCAACCCGGGATGTTGGGCCTGCGCCTCACGTTTACACGGCCGCATGTTCGCCACATCGTTTCCGAAGGACTCGCCGACTGGCTCTGGGAGGCGGCGGATCGGGCCGGCGTCCCGATCATGGTTTTGATCGATTGGGAGCAAATCCAATTCATCGATCGGGTCGCCGAGCGTCATCCGGGGTTGAAACTCGTCCTTGACCACTTGTGCATTCCTGCCCGGAGGAAAGACGAGGAAGCTTTCGAGGGCCTCGATAAAGTGCTTGCGATGGCCAAGCGGCCAAACGTGGCGGTCAAGGCGACCGCCTTTCCAAGATACAGCACCGAGGACTACCCTTACAAGAATCTTCACCCCCACCTCCGCCGCGTCCATGACGTTTACGGCCCCAAGCGGGTGTTCTGGGGGTCGGACCTGACCAGCCTGCCTTGTTCTTACGGCCAGGCGGCCGCGATGTTCACGGAAAATATCCCGTGGCTATCGCCCGGGGACAAGGAATGGATAATGGGCCGCGCATTATATGAATGGTTGGATTGGTCAATTAAATAAATAGAAAGAAAGAGTTTCGGGGCCAAAATCCATCGGGAAAGTCGCCAAGACTCAAAAAAACCTTGGGGCAAGTCGGGGGGGGGGGGGCCGCGTCCTTTGTCCTCCACCCGAATCTCGGCTTCGTCCTCCAGGCACCTGACGAAGATGGAGATTCGGCCTCCAGGC
>JAPYQX010000432.1 GCA_029937135.1 Nitrospinota bacterium | reverse complement strand
GTGGACCGGGATTCATCGATTGACGCGACGACCCTCAAAGGATCGAACCACTCCGGCCGGTCTGAAAAATAGCCCTCCCCATTTTCTCCTTCACCTGAGGTGATGGGTTCCTGCCCCACCTCGGCCCGGAGCCGGTTGACGAGATCATCGACCGATAGGCGTCCGACGGCGGCGGCCTGCCGAAGCGTGGCCACCTTCCCGACGCTTTTTCTCAGCAAAGGATTTTTTAGTTTTTTGAACGGCGGGGCCATTCCGATGAGGACATCCTCGAGCTCGGGGTAGCGCTCAAGCACTTCACTCACTTTGGAGGATGGTTCAATGGGAAACGCTTGGGCCATTACCGGAACTCCAATGAAAGAACGGGAAGGACAAGTCTTTCTCTCTTAAAATTTGCACATTTCAAACTCTCTAAAAACAAAAACCCCCGCGCCCAAATGAGTGAGCGCGGGGGAGAGGGATCAAACAAGGTTTCGTATCCTGGGTTTTGCTTCCCTTGATCGTTAACGGAAAGCCCTTCGGGGTGTTGTACATCTACTCAGAAGAGGCGGACGCTTTCGATTCGGCCGAGGTTGAATTGCTGGAGGAATTGGCTGGAGACCTGGCCTTCGGAATCATTGCCATCCGCACTCGTGAGGAAAAGAACCGGGCCGAGAGGGCACTGCTGGACAACGAAGAAAGAACCCGCACCATCGTGGATTCCGCCTATGATGGAATCATCTCCATTGACGAGCAAGGCACGATCAAGTCCATGAATTTGGCTGCTTTGGAAATGTTTGGATACGCCTCCGAGGAAATCCTCGGGGAAAACGTCACAAAGCTCATGCCTGAGACCTACCGTGATTCACACACCGCTGGCCTGGCGAGACATATCGAATCGGGCAGGGGAAAAACCATGGGAATCGACATCGAAGTTGAAGGCCTGCGGAAGGACGGTACGGTGTTTCCGATGATGATAGTCAGGAAGGAAACCCAGTCAGGAAATCGGCGGATTTTGTTCGGAACCGTACGGGACATGACTGAACGCAAGGAGGCGGAGAAAGCACTTCAGCGAGTTCAGGAAATGATCGTCCGATCCGAAAAGCTCTCCTCGATAGGAACCCTTACCGCTGGCGCGGCTCATGAGATTCTAAACCCCGCGAATATTATCGGAATGCACGCTCAATTACTTTTACGCCAAAGTGAGGAGGGAAGCTCAGAATACAAGGCGGCTGAAGTAATTTACCGGAACGTGGAGCGAATTAACCTTATTTGTGACAATCTCTGCCGGTTTTCCAGAGATGAGGCGCCTGAGTTCGGGCCGTTTGAACCAAATAAGATAGTCAAGGATTCGCTCAATCTCGTTCTCCATGAATTGCGATTATTGAACATTCACCATGAACTTATACTCAGTAACGGACCAGCCAAAGTGATTGGAGACTCCCATCAGATTCAGCAGGTCCTTTTCAACCTGATCGGTGATGCTAAAGATGCCATGCCTTCCGGAGGCAACCTCACCATCACGACTAGCGAGGTGGTTGAGGAGGATGAAAGATGGTGGGAATGCTGGGTAAAAGACACCGGAATCGGGATTCCAAAGGAAATTTTACCGAAATTGTTCGATCCTTTTTTCACGACGAAACCCGAAGACAAAGAAACGGGGCTTGGCCTCTCGGTCTCTTTTGGGGTCGTCGAAAGCCACAGCGGCAAGATTTGGGTGGAAAGCGACGAAGGGCAAGGCGCGACGTTCGTCATACGCCTTCCATTGGAAGAAGAGCCTTGATGCCGGGGCAGGAAAAAAAACAAGTAAATCGGGCGGTTTTCAGCCCAAATCCTCCTTTTCCCCCTCTTTTTTTATGCATTGACGGGTGTCAAAAGCCCTCTATAATAAAAATTCCTTGATTTTATTGAATGCATGGTTGTTTGGGGATGGCCCCCGAGACTCTCTTTGTTGGGCGCGGATCGTCACCTCTCGAGAGGCTGCGGACATTGCTTCACCCGATTTATCACTACTACAAGGGCCGGTTCATCCAGTCCGATATCCATGTCGTGACCGAGATTCCGTTCCGCATCATGGTGAACGGATCGGAGTTGGCCACCATGATGTGCACGCCGGTGAAGCTCCGGGAGCTGACGCTTGGTTTTCTGGCGTTCGAGCGTTTCATCGATTCGATGGACGATGTGGCGAGCATCGAAATTGACGAGGAGGAATCGGACGCCTACGTGCAGTTGAAAAAGCCGCTGGAGAAAATCGAGCGGCGCGAGCAGTGGAGGACGTCAAGCTTTGGACCAGA
>JAPYQX010000058.1 GCA_029937135.1 Nitrospinota bacterium | reverse complement strand
TCGAGGAGGCGCGGCTGGATCTGATTCGAACGCGCATCGTCGCGCCCTTCGACGCCCGTGTGCGGAACTCGAACCTGGCGGCCGGTGACTACATCCGGGCGGGAAACGTGGTCGGGACTATCTACGATTCCTCCGTGTTGGAGGTGCCCGTTTCGGTTCCCGTCAACGAGGCCAGGTGGGCTTTCCGGCGTCCGAGGGGTCAGAAATTTCCCCGGACGCAGGACGAGGTTCAACAATATTTTTCGCGGGCGAAAATCTACTGGAGCCGGTTCGGCGAGACGTTCGAGTGGGAAGGCCGCGTTACCCTGATGGGGGCGGGCCTCGACGAATCGACCCGGGCGGTCACGATGGTCATCGAGGTTCCCGAGCCTTTCAGGAAATGGGTTCCCGGCAAACACCCCCCTCTCACGGTGGGAATGTTCGTCAAGGTGGGCATTCAGGGGGTCACGTTTCCCGATGTTTACGTCATTCCGCGATCCGCCCTCCGGCCGGGCGACAATATTTACATTTTCTCGGACGGGGCCCTCGCTATTCGCCCGGTCAAGATTATCCGCAAGGGTCACGATGAGGTGGTCTTCCGGAACGGTGTGAACGAGGGAGAGCGCCTCATCCTCTCCGCCATCCCGGCGGCGGTTCCGGGCATGAAGCTCCGGAACGCCGGCGCGGGCCGGAACGCCGAATCGAATCGAACGCATGCCCGCCGCCGCGGGGCCGTGTCGCCTTGAAGCGAATTATCGCCGCGACGACGAACCACCGGGTCTTCGCCAACCTTCTGATGGCCGTGCTCATCCTACTCGGCGTGATCTCTCTCTATCAAATCAAAAGCGAGATTATCCCCGCCTTTTCCCTTGATCGGGTGAGTATCGCCATCGCGTGGAAGGGGGCCAGCCCCGAGGAGGTGGAGGAGGGCGTCTGCATCAAGGTCGAGGAGGCGATCACCGGAATCGCGGGCATCAAGAAAATATCCTCCACCGCGCGAGAGAACAGCTGCTCTCTCGTCGTGGAGTTGGGATCGTGGGTGAACGATTCCCGGACGGTGATGGACGACATCAAGAACGCTGTTGACCGGATAGACACTTTCCCCGACGAGATCGAGCGCCCGGTGATCTCCGAGGTGAAGCGGATCGATCAGGTGCTAAACCTGGCCCTCTACGGTGGTGCCTCGGAAACGGCCCTGAAGCGAATGGCCGAGGAGATAAAGGAGGAATTGATCGCCTTGCCGGGCGTCTCCCAGGTGGCGATCAACGGGGTGCGAAACTGGGAGATCTCCATCGAGGTTTCGGAGGCCACCCTTCGCCGGCACGGGCTGACCTTCGAGGGAATCGCCGAGACGATCCGGAAAAATGTGCTGGAGCTGACCGGGGGCGATATCCGCTCCTCGGACCGGCGGATTCGCATCCGAACGGTGGGCAAGCGCTACACCGGCCCCGAATTCGAGAATCTCGAGATACTAACCCGTGCGGACGGCACGATTCTCCGGCTGCGGGATATCGCCCGGGTGGTGGACGGCTTCGAGGATACGGACAAGTCCGGCCGCTTTAATGGAAAGAACGCCGCTCTCATCATCATCAACAAAACCGAGGATGAGGACGCCCTTCAGATTGCCGATAAGGTAAAAGCCTACGCCGCCCGAAAGCAGAAAACACTTCCCGCCGGTATATCTCTCACCCCCTGGGCGAATACCTCACGGCTGATTCTGGACCGCCTCGACCTGCTTATGCGGAACGGGAGAATCGGTCTTGTCCTGGTCTTTTTGTCACTCTGGCTTTTTTTGAGCATCCGCCTTTCGTTCTGGGTGACGGTGGGCATTCCGGTTTCCCTGTTGGCATCCCTGGGGTTCGTCACTTTCGTGGGCGGCTCGTTGAATATGATCACCATGTTCGCCTTTATCATGGTGCTCGGGATTCTCGTGGACGACGCCATTGTCGTTGCCGAAAACATTTACGCCCGGATGCAGACGGGTGAGGATTTCTTCGAGGCGGCCATCGGCGGAGCCTCCGAGGTGGCCTGGCCGGTCGTCGCGACCGTGATGACCACCATCGTCGCGTTCATGCCCTTGTTCTGGGTCGAAGGCACCCTCGGTAAATTCATGGCCATCCTTCCGGTGGTCATTATCGCCGCGCTCGCGGCCTCGTTGATCGAGTCGTTGTTTATCCTGCCGACTCATCTGGCGCACTGGGTCAGGCCACCCAGGAAGAATACGATTTCGCACCGGATGCGGGCCCGGATCGACGGGTTCGTGACCTGGTGGATCGACCGGGTCTATCTGCCCTTTCTTGTGTTTTGCCTTGAGGCTCGCTATCTGGTCGTCGCGGTGGCCGTGGTTCTATTCTCCGTGACGATCGGGCTCACCGCCGGCGGGCATGTTCGCTTCCTTTTTTTCCCGGGTTTTGATTCTGATTTTATTCAGGCGAAAGTTCTTTTTCCCGAGGGGACCCCCATCGAGCAGACCTCCAGGGCGGCCAGGAGGATTGAAAAGGCTGTCCGGTCGCTTGAGAAGGAGTTTCGGTCCAAATCGGGAGAGATCATCATCCAAAACCACTTCACCATTTTGGGAGAGCAGGTCACCAGGCAGAGTAAAAGCGACGCGGAGGGAAGCAACGCGGCCCAGGTCATCGTCGAGCTTCTTCCGGCGGAGCGCAGGGGAATCCCCAGCTCCGAGATCGTATCCCGCTGGCGTGAAAAGGTCGGTGCCATCCCGGATGTGTTGAGCCTGACTTTTAGCGGCAGCCAGGTGCATCCCGGCGGCAAGGAGATAGAAATCCGCTTCACGGGGCCGGGCACGGACGGCCTTCGCCGGGCGGCCGAGGCCTTGAGGAACGAGTTAAGAAAATATCCCGGAGTGCAGGAAATCGAGGACGATTTCCGGCCCGGCAAGCTTGAGCTTCGGGCCGAACTCAAGCCCCAGGCGAGGGTGCTCGGCATCTCCCTTCAGGACTTGGCGTTTCAGCTCCGGTCCCGTTTTTTCGGCCTTGAGGCGCTGCGGATTCAGCGGGGGCGCGACGATGTGAAAGTAAAAGTCCGCTATCCGCCCGAGGAGCGCCGGACGCTCGGCGACGTGGAGAGCGCCCGCATCCGCACCCCCTCGGGGGCGGAAATTCCTTTCTACGATGTCGCCGATGTCGGGATTTCGCGGGGGCTGGCCGAGATCAAGCGAATCGACCGGAACCGCGTGATTACCGTCACGGCCGAGGTGGACGAAGCGATAGCGAACCCGAGCGAAATTCTCGCGAGCCTCGGGAAGGAGTTTTTTCCCGGTCTGATGCGGAAGCTTCCCGGCGTGCGCGTTCGCTTCGAGGGCCAGGCGAAGGAGCGAAAGGAGTCTGTTGGAAGTCTGATGCGGGGGTTCGCGTTCGCGGGGGCGGTTATCTTCTTGATACTGGCGACGCTTTTCCGGAGCTATTTTCAGCCCCTTGTCGTCATGAGCGCTATCCCGTTCGGGGTGGTCGGCGCGGTTTGGGGGCACATCTTCATGGGCTTCGACATCTCCATGATGAGCCTGATGGGTATCGTTGCCCTCTCGGGGGTGGTGGTGAACGATTCCCTGGTTTTTCTGGATTTCTCCAATCGTTTCATAGCCCGTGGAATGAAGATCGAAGAAGCCCTGACGCGGGCGGGGGCCTCGCGGCTGAGGCCGATTGTACTGACCTCGCTGACAACCGTCGCGGGGCTCGGGCCCATGCTCTTCGAGCGGAGTTTTCAGGCCCAGTTTCTCATTCCCATGGCGGTCAGTCTGTGTTTTGGCCTTGTGTTCGCAACCGCTATTACGCTGATCCTTGTCCCTGTGTTTTCGCTGATCGGAAACGATATCGTGCGCCTGTGGCAGCGGGTCTGGTCGGGAAGGTGGCCCAGCCGGGAGGAGGCGGATGTCCACCACCCCCAAAAAGGCCCCGAGGCGGGTATCGGGCCGGACCTCCCGGATTCGGCTTGACCGCCGAGCGTCTGGACCTTGTAATAGCCCGAATCCAGGTATTTTCTTTATCTTGGTCTAAATTTTCGATCTTGGTTTAAATATTTGATGACAGGAGGATGTGCGTTTCATGCCGGTAATGGACGAGGTTCGCTACGGCGAGGCCGTAAAAGACAATATGGAGGCGGTCGTGATGACCGCTCCCGAAAAACTGGAGGTCAAACAGGTTCCTGTTCCCGAGCCGTTAATGGGCGAGGTGCTGGTCAAGGTGGAATCGACCACGATCTGCGGAACCGATATCGAGATCATCAAGGGGACCCACACTCCCCGCTGGCCGCCTCAGTTTCCCGCCATTCTGGGCCACGAGTGGGCGGGGCGCATCGTGGCGATGGGGCCCCACACCGAGGGCTTCGGCTTCGAGATGGGGGATCATGTTGCGGGGACGAGCCATGCCGGGTGCGGCGCCTGCCGCATGTGCCACATCGGGCGCTACAACCTTTGCTACAACTACGGGAAAACCATCACCGGTCACCGGCAGTACGGCCATGTCTCCCAAGGCTCCTACGCCGAGTATGTGTCCAACAATATCCGTGCCCTTCACAAAATGCCCAAGGACATGTCCTTCGAGCTGGGCTCGGCGGTCGATCCCGCCGCCTGCGGGCTCTGGACGGCCAAGCGCGCCGGAATCAACGCGGGCGACACGGTGGTCATTCTGGGCTCGGGGCCCATCGGGGTTTTTGCTTTCGAGTCGGCGCGGGCGCTGGGCGCGGGCAGGACCATCGTCGTCGGCGGGGGCCGGCGGCTGGAAATTATCGCCGACCAGGGCGCCGAGACGATCAGCTACCGCGAGGGAAACGTGGTGGAGCAGGTCCGGGAGATGACGGACGGCCAGATGGGCAACGTCGTCCTCGAGACGGCGGGACAAAAGGCGAGCTTTCAGTGGGCCATCGACTGCGCGGGCAAGGGCTCGCGGGTGGCGCTCACCGGAATCCCCGAGGAGATTCCCGACATCGCGTGGAAGCGCGTGGTTCTCGAGGAGATGGATATCTTCGGTGTCCGGGCGAATCCGAATTGCGGTGACGAGGTGATAGGGCTGATTCAGGGAGGCCGCATCCGGGTCGAGCCCTACATTACCCACCGGTTCCCGCTTAAAAAGTACCAGGAGGCGCACGATATCTTCGTGGCGCGCCAGGACGGCGCCCTGTTGGTGAACCTCACGCCTGGCACATAGGGCGGACGCGCCCGGCGTTGGGGCGGACGACCTTGATGCCCGGGACGAAATGGAAACAGTGATATGGCGGACGGGCAGGAAAAAAAATACGGCGCGAAGATGATCGCCGAGGCCGAGCTTGAGGCGGTGCCCAACCCCTCGCTCCAGCGGGACTATGTGATCGAATTTTCGATTCCCGAGTTCACTTGCCTGTGCCCGATCAGTAATTTTCCGGATTTCGCGACGATTCATATTCGCTATGTACCCGGCGAGCGCATTGTCGAGCTAAAATCGCTCAAGCTCTATATCAACCGCTTTCGCGACCAGGAGGTCTTTCACGAGCAGGCCGTCAACCGGATACTCGACGACCTGGTGGCCTGCTGCGCCCCCAAGTGGGCCTGGATCGAGGGGGATTTCAACGTAAGAGGAAACATCAAGACGAAAATCCGGGCCGCTTTCGGCGAGCGTCCGGAAGAGGTTCCGGAATGACGAAGCATTCTTATTGGCGATGACGGAGGATAAATGTCCGATTTAAAGGTTGCCGGAAAAGATTTGTCCCGTATCGACGCTCCCGACAAGGCGGCGGGAACCGCGCAGTTCGCGGCCGATGTGCCGCCGCCCGCCCGCGGGCTTATCGGGCTCGTACTCAGGAGCCCGCACCCCTATGCAAAAGTGCTCTCGGTGGATAGCCGGGCGGCTGAAAAAATTCCCGGTGTCCGCGTGGTTCTCACGCGGGAAAACGGCCCCAAGCACCGTTTCGGGGGAAACATCAAGGACCAGACCTGGTTCGCCGCCGATGGTTTCGTCCGCTTCGCGGGCGAACCGATCGCGGCCGTGGCGGCCGAGACCCTCGACGCCGCCCAGGCCGCTGTCGAGGCGATCCGGGTGAAATATGAGGTTCTCGAGCCGGTCGTGAACGCCACCGACAGCCGCGACGGCAAGACGCCGCTCGTGCACGAGGATTGGCGCGAGCTCACCCTCGGTCCCGGCGGCAAGAAAAACGTCATCGCCCGCTTCGAGACCGAAATGGGGAACGCGGAATCCGGGTTCGCGGAGGCGGACCGGATTTTCGAGCATACCTTCGCCACCCCGCGCACCCACGCCGCCTATATCGAACCCCACGCCTGCATCGCCGAGGCGGGCGCCGACGGGAAGGTAACGGTCTGGACCTCCACCCAGGACGCCTGGTCGATTCGCGCCGGGATGGTCGATGCCCTGGCCTATCCCAGCAACCAGATCCGCGTCATTCCCACCGAGATCGGCGGCGGGTTCGGCGCCAAACTCCAATCCACGATCGAACACATCGCCGCCCTTCTCTCCCTACGCTGCGGCGAGTCGGTCCGGATGGAAATGACGCGCGAGGAAGATCACAACGTATCGAGCCCTCGCCACCCCCATTTCATCACCATCCGGACCGGGGTGAAAAATGGCGGCGATATCGTCGCCCGCGAGGTAGATGTCACGATGGACCATGGGGCCTACGGACGGAGCGCCCCGTTCCAATGCCAGAGCAAAATGATCATGGCCTCGTGCAACTACCGGATTCCCAACGTCAAGGTCCGCGCCTGCACGGTCTATACGAACGCGCCGATATCGGGGCCGGTGCGCGCTCCGAGCGGCCCGCAGTACCACTTCGCGACCGAGGTTCAGATGGACATCATCGCGCGCGAGATGGGATTCGACCCCCTCGAGTTCAGGAGGCAAAACGGCCTCAGGCCGGGCGACCGGACACTGGCTCCCCCCGAGGAGAACCCCTCGATGCTGGCGGTTTTGAACCTCGTGGCCGAGGAGAGCGGCTGGGGAGGGGATATTCCCTCCGGTGCGGCGCTCGAGGCCGAGGGATGGAAGATCGGCCGGGGGATCGCCTGCGGCTACTGGGCCGGTCCCGGCGAGTCGGCGAGCTGTTCGCTTCGGCTCAACGACGACGGATCGATTCAAATCATGGCGGGCACGGTGAATCTGACCGGAATGAGCACGGCGCTTTGTCAGTTGACCGCCGAGGAGTTCGGCATCTCGCTCGACGAGGTTCGCTATTCGACGGGAGATACCGACTCGGCTCCCCAGTCCACCGCGGCCTCGGGAAGCAAGGCGACCCGCTCGGTGGGCCAGGCCATCCTGTCGGCGTCCGAGGATTTCCGGAAGAAGATATTCGCGGTGGCGAGCTCCAGGCTCGAGGCCGATCCGGCCGACCTGGTGCTCGAGGAAGGCAAGGTCCGTGTCGCCTCGGCCCCTGATCGGTTTCTCACTCTGGCCCAGGTGGCCGCCGCCGCGCCCGGCGTGAAGGGTTTTGTCATCGGAACGGGCCAGACGGCCAAGCCGCCTCCCTGCCCGATTCATACGGCGCAGGTCGCCGAGGTGGCGGTGCACCCGGAGCTCGGCGAGGTGCGGGTGCTCAGGCTTTTCTGTGTGCAGGACGTGGGCTTCGCAATAAATCCCATCTCGGTGGCCGGCCAGATTGAAGGGGCCATGATTCAGGGGCTGGGCCTCGCCCTGATGGAGGAGCTTCCGAACGCTACGAACGGAAACCTTCAGGGCGAATCGCTTCACGAGTATCTCGTGCCGACGAGTCTGGACATGCCCGAGATTAAGGCGATCCTGATGGACAACCCGGCGAAGGGAACCCCCCTGGGCATGCGCGGCGTGGGCGAGCCGCCCATCGTGGCGACGGCGGCCGCGGTTGTGAACGCGATTCATGACGCGGTGGGGGCCCAGTTTTTCTCGATTCCCGTCGGGCCGCATCATGTTCGCGCCGCGATGGCGAAGAGTGATGTCGCCGCAGTCTCCGTCTAGAAAAGGGTTGATACCCGCCTGAGCGGGAAAGAGGAGGAGCGAGAATGCCAGTCGATAAAGAGTCAGGTCTGACCGAAGGGATGGGAGTCACCAAAGAGAAGATGGCGTATCCTGAGCCGCGGTTGCCCCTCAATGCCCCGGACAACCTTCCGGAGGACATCCGCGAGGAGGTGGAGCCTCTCTACGACTGGTCCCGCAATATCTGGGGGT
Source organism: Nitrospinota bacterium (assembly GCA_029937135.1). Lineage (GTDB taxonomy): Bacteria > UBA8248 > UBA8248 > UBA8248 > UBA8248 > UBA8248. The sequence continues at coordinate 3,986 of JAPYQX010000058.1, read as the reverse complement.
CGGTGCCGCGATTTCTGCAGATGCTCTCTCATGCGCCAGTGTGCGTCGAGGCGTGGATGCTGCTCGATCAGAAGTTGCGGATCGATCGGCTCAAGACCGAGCCCGGCTACGTCAAGCTCATTCAGCTCCTCATCGTCAAGACGGCGCTCGCCGCCCAATCCGACTACTGAGCGGGGCACAACATCGGGCTCGGTCGAGCTCAGGGCATCACGGAGGCTCAAATGAACCTCCTGAGCGGGGATGCCTGGAAGGATAGTGAACTCTTCTCGGACGAGGAAAAGGCGGTTATCCGCTGGGCCGACGAAGTGACCAACCAACGGGCCAAGGATAACGACGCCTCCTTTTGGGAGATGAGGAAGCACTTCAACGACCGCCAGATCGTGGAGTTGACCTTTCTCTGCGGCATGTGGAACCTCTCTGCGCGGGTCACCGAGCCGCTCCACCTCATGGTCGAGCCCCCCGGAAAGCGCATCGCCTTCCAGGAGAAGGATATGTAGCCGGGGGCACAGGACATTTTGTAACGGATAATGGACAGGGGATTTGCGGGGAGACAGCGATGAAAATCAAGGACTACAAGGATGTTGAATTGAAAACCGAGGAAACGGCCCGGGGCGCGGGAATCAGATGGCTTCTCAGCGACCGGGACGGAATGACGGATATGTCCATGCGCGTTGTTGAAATCGAGGCCGGCGGCCAAACGCCCCATCACTCTCATCCCTGGGAGCATCAGGTTTTTATCCTCAAGGGCAGCGGCCGCGTCGCCGCCGGGGGCGAGACAAGGGAATTCTCACCCGGAGCCGCGATTTTCATTGGGCCGAACGAGGAGCATACGTTTCACAACGATTCCGGGGAGACGATGGAGTTTGTCTGCATGATCCCCGTCCGCGCCACAATCGCCGTTGGCGGCTGATTTTCGGGCGGGCCCGCAAAAAATATTTCGTAGCATCCGGGGGAGGTAGCCGTTGGCTCTTCGCGTCGGGATATGGGCGCCGGTCTGGGGGTCTTTTCTCGCCCAGCGGGAATTCCCCGGCGAGGTGCCGGAAGCAACATTTGAGCATAACGCCCGATACGTTCAGCGGGCCGAGGCGCTGGGCTTCTCCAGCGTCCTGTTTCTCGACCGCAGCCTCAACAGCCTCAAGGGCGTGGGCGCGCCCATCGTCGAGGCGTGGACCGCCGCCGCTGCCCTGGCGGCCATCACCAACCGGATCGAATTAATCGTCGCCAGCCGCTCCTCCTATCGCCACCCCGCCCTGGTCGCCCAGATGGGCGCCAACATCGATCAAATTAGCCGTGGGCGTTTCGCCATCAACATCGTTTCGGGCTGGTGGGGGCTCGAACACGAAATGGCGGGGATTCCCTTTCCGCCGCACGACGAGCGATATGAAGTGTCGGCGGAGGTGATTGAGATTCTGAAGGGATTCTGGGCGGGCGAGCCGTTTGATTTCGAGGGGAAGCATTTCAAGATCAAGAATGGAATCACCGCGCCCGGCCCGGTGCGGAAGCCCTGGCCGACGATTTATTTCGGAGGGGAATCCGAGGCGGCGGTGAGGCTCGCGGGCCGGGCGGCCGAGGTGTTTTTGCTCAACGGGCGGCCCCTCGAGGCGGCTTCATCACTGATGGAGTCGGTGCGGAGCGAGGTCGGGCGCCACGGTAGAAGTGTCCGGTTCGGGATGAGCGCGTTCGCCCTCTGCCGGGAAAGCGATGCGGCCGCGCGTGAGGAGCTTGGCCGCCTTCGTTGCCTCCTGGGCGAGCCTGCCGTGGCTCCCGGCGCGGACCCCGCCGCGCGGCACCGGAGGACGAGCATCCAGAGCGACCGGGTGGGCACCAACGGCGGGACGGCGGCGCGTCTCGTGGGCACGCCGGAAACCGTGGCCGAGCGCATGATCGCCTTTCATGAAGCGGGCGTCGATCTGTTTTTATTGCAGTTTCATCCGATGTTCGATGAGATGGAGCGGTTCGCCTCGGAGGTGATGCCGCTTCTTCCGCTTGAGGGCGGTTGAGGGTTGGTGCGGGCGCTTTAAGGGTGGGTTTTAGTGAAAATCAGGCGGTTTTAGCTCGCAAGCGACTTCAGGATGGGCTCTTTCCTGAAGCTCTCCTGGATTTCCTCGACCTCGATGATGTTTTCGAAGAATATGTCCACGATCTTCGGGTCGAAATGCTTTCCTCGCCCCTCGCGGATCATCTCGTAGGCGGTTTCGTTCGAGAAGGCTTCCTTGTAGGGGCGCCGGCTCGTGAGGGCGTCGAAAACATCCGCGACGGCGCATATCCGGCCCCAGACGGGAATCTCCCCCTCGGCGAGGCCGTTGGGGTATCCGGTCCTGTCCCAGCGTTCGTGGTGTGAAATCGCGATGATCTCGCCCGCCTTGAGCAGGTCCGACTCCGAATCACTCAAAATTCTCGCGCCGATGACGGTGTGCATTTTCATGATCCGCCACTCGTCGTCGTCGAGCTTGCCCGGCTTGAGTAATTTGCTGTCGGGGATTCCGAGCTTGCCGACATCGTGCATGGAGGTGGCGTGGTAGAGGAGGTCGATTTCGTTCGACGTCAGGTCGAGCCCCCGGCCAAGGAGTGCGCAGTAGCTGCCCAAGCGCTTGATGTGCGCGGCGGTGTCCTTGTCTTTGAACTCGGCGGCGATGGCCAGGCGCTGGATGGTCTCGATGTGGGCGTTGTGCGCGATTCGCTTGGCGATCGCGAGCTCCTCGAGCGCTTTCCTCAGAACGGCCGTCCGCTTCTCAAGCATGTTCTCCAAATCCAGGCGGTTGCGGTTGATCGTGTCCTGCGCCTCTTTCATCTTCAAAAGATAGGCCAAGCGAACGGCAAGCTCGGAGAGATCGACGGGTTTCGTGAGGAAATCGCTGGCCCCGGCGTTGAAGGCGCGAAGGCGGTCATCCTTGCCGGTGAGCCCAGAGACCATGACGACGGGGAGGTCTTCGGTGTCCTCGTCCTCGTGAATCTGGCGGAGGACTTCAAGCCCGTCGATGCCGGGCATCGTGATATCCAGCAGAACGAGATCGAACCCGAGTTTTACCTTCGCCAGGGCCTCGAAGCCGTCGCGCGCTTCCTCGGACTCGTGTCCCAGGGACTCGACGAGGGAGGTGAGCAACATCCGGGAGTTGATGTCATCGTCCACGATGAGAATACGCTTTGATCGTTTCATTGGGTTTCTTTCCTGGGACCATGTGAAATTTTCGCCGGCGCCCGTCCGGGTTCCCCCTGGATACCCGAAGCCGAACCATCGTTCACTACCCGGGTTTTTCCAGCGGTTGCGGAAATCCCCCGTATAGCTTTTATCGGTCCGGGCGGGGGAAAGGTGAGGAAAAATTTGAGGAATTTCAACGATGGCGGCTTTTTCCGGGCGTGGAGGGTGGAATATGGCCCTGTGAAAAGAGCCCGATAGCCGGAGGGATTTTGGGCTGCAATGATTACATATAATGTTTAATATACAATACGTTTTATACCCATAAAAACAATTTCTTATGAGAAACACGAAAATAAAATGTTGCAATTTCGCCTGGAAAGGTGCAGGTTACGCATCTATTAGTTACCGCCCCGGCATTGCCTGGTGGTTCAGGCGGCCAGGGCTTTTTGTTGTGTTGCTTCGCCCAAAGAGGAAGGGAGCCATGAATCAAGAACGAGACCGCGAATTTATCTCTGTGGACACATCCTATCTTGAGGAAGGGGATCTGTTGCCCGTATCCGTGGCGCTGTCCTCCTCCAACGACCTCCTGACGGACGTAGAGGTAGCGATGTGTGACGGTGAGGGCGGCTCGGCTCCATCCAAGGGAACCAAGTGGGCCTGATATAGCGCCGGACTGAAACTCAGCGAAGCCCCTGCCTTACGGTGGGGGCTTCGTTTGTTTTGGGAGCCTTAGCCGATGGCGGCTGAGTGGAACAAAAAAACCGATCCGGCGAGGATCGGGGTGCGAGAACGAATGGTCAGTATTTGGGCAGCAAGCAAAAACAAGGATATTAGCACTACCTGTAAC
>JAPYQX010000057.1:5668-12143 GCA_029937135.1 Nitrospinota bacterium | reverse complement strand
TGCCCAACCTCCGCGACACGGAAACCTTTCTCAATCTCCTCGCCGAGTTCGGCCTTCGCATCGAGCGGCCCGCCCCCCGGGAGGTCGTGATCGATACATCGGAGGTGCGCACCGGAACCGCGCCCTACGACCTGGTGAGGACGATGCGCGCCTCGGTCATGGTGCTCGGACCTTTGCTCACCCGGTTTGGTGGGGCGCGGGTCTCCCTGCCGGGGGGATGCGCCATCGGCGCGCGCCCCATCGATCAGCACCTCAAGGGCCTCGAGGCCATGGGCGCGGAAATCTCGATCAAGGACGGCTATATCGATGCACGGGCCGGGCGTCTCAAGGGCGCGCGCGTTTCCTTCGATATGGTGACCGTGACGGGGACCAAGAACCTAATGATGGCGGCGGCGCTCGCCGAGGGGACGACGGTGCTCGAAAACGCCGCCCAGGAGCCCGAGGTGTCCGTCCTCGCCGATCTGCTGAATCAGATGGGCGGGCGGGTCACGGGCGCCGGGACACCGATCATCGAAATCGAAGGGGTTGATCAGCTCGGCGGCTATGAGGTCGGCGTCCCCCCGGACCGCATCGAAACGGGAACTTTCATGATCGCGGGGGCCATCACGGGTGGGGACGTGACGATTCACCGCTGCATCCCCGAGCATGTGCGCTCGCTGACGCTCCGGCTCCGCGAGGCGGGGCTCGACGTGACCGAGGGGAACGATTGGGTGCGCGTTGTCGCTAACGGCCCCCTCCAGCCCGTGAGCATCAAGACCGCCGCCTTTCCGGGGTTTCCCACTGATCTTCAGGCCCAGTTCATGACGCTGATGACGCTGGCGAAAGGATCGTGCGCGATATCGGAGACCATTTTCGAGAACCGTTTCATGCATGTGGCCGAGCTCGTCCGCATGGGGGCGGCGATCGCCACCGACGGCCGCACGGCGCATGTCGATGGGGTCAAGTCTCTTGCCGGGGCTCATGTGATGGCGACGGACCTGCGCGCGAGCGCGTCGCTGGTCCTCGCGGGGTTGGCCGCGGAAGGTGATACGATTGTCCGCCGGGTCTACCATATTGATCGCGGCTACGAGCGGATCGAGGAGCGCTTGAGGACACTGGGCGCGGAAATCGAACGGGTGAGCGAATGAGCGATACTGAAAACGGGGTGAGCGGCCTGACGATTGCGCTGCCGAAGGGCCGGATATTCACCACGGCGATAGAGCGCCTCCTCGAGGCCGGTTTGCTGTCGAAGGGGATTTCGGACAAATCCCGCTCCCTCATCCACGACGACCGGAAAACGGGGGTGCGGGTACTGATTCTGCGGAATTACGACGTGCCCACCTATGTCGAGCGTGGGGCGGCGGACCTCGGCGTCATCGGCAAGGATGTCCTCCTCGAGCAGGGAAGCGATGTTTTTGAGCCGCTTGATCTGCGTTTTGCGCTCTGCCGCCTCATGGTGGCCGCTCCGGACGGGGTGAGCTGGGAGGATTTGTCCCGAAAGGTGAACCTTCGCATCGCGACGAAATTCCCCGTGATTACGGCCCGCTATTTCGAGGACCAGGGTCTTCAGGCCCAGACGATCTACCTCTACGGAAACGTCGAGATTGCCCCGGCGACCGGGGTGGCGGACGCCGTCGTGGACCTGGTGGATACGGGCAGTACGCTCGTGGCGAACGGGCTGACCCCGATCCGGGAGATTTTCAGCGCCACCGCCCGCCTCATCGTGAACCGCGCTAGCCTGAAGACCAAACACGGCCGAGTGAGCGAGTTCATCTCCTCGATGAAAAAAGTGTGCAAACCCGGAAAGAGGAAGGGGAAATGAGGCGGATTCGCTGGGGGGACGCGGATGCCGCCGCCGCGCTCGAAGCGCTCCCCTTCGCGGGCGAGACGATTTTCATGGGGGCCGAGGAAAAAGTCGCCCCTATCCTCGATGACGTTCGCAACCACGGCGATCTCGCGCTCCGCCGGTACACAAAAACTTTCGACCGGGTGGATCTGAGCCCCGGCCAGATTCCCGTCCCCGAGGCGAAGTTAACAGAAGCCCTGGGCGCGCTCCCCGCCGGCGCGCGCGAGGCGCTTGAGCTGGCCGCCGGGCGAATTCGCGATTTTCACGAGGCCTGCCTCCCCCAAAAGATCGAAACGCGGCCCGCGCCCGGCGAGCGGTTCGTCCTGCGCCCGATTCCGCTCTGTCGAGTGGGCCTCTACATACCGGGGGGGCGGGGGGCCTACCCGTCGAGCGTTCTCATGAGTGCGATACCCGCCCGAGTGGCCGGGGTGGAGGAGATCGTCATGTGCTCCCCGCCGGCCGGGGAGGACGGGGAGATCGCGTCCATCGTCCTCGCCGCCGCCGCCCTCGCCGGGGTGGACAGCGTTTTCCGGGTGGGCGGCGCCCAGGCGATCGCGGCGATGGCCTATGGGACCGGCGTGATCGAAAAGGTGGACAAGATCGTCGGGCCGGGGAACATCTTCGTCGCCGCCGCCAAGCGCCTCGTCCGCGACGTGGCCGACGTGGACAAGGACGCGGGCCCGAGCGAGGTGGTCGTGATTCTCGACAGTCCATTACACGCGGAGTGGGCCGCGGCCGATCTGATCGCCCAGGCCGAGCACGACCCCGCCGCGATGGCGGTCGCCGTTGCAATCGGCGGCGAGGCCGCCGGCGCGATTGACGAGCAGGTGGCCAAACAAGTGGCCGCTGCCCCCCGGCGCGAGGTCATCGAGGAAGCCCTCAAGGGCCAGGGCGCCATCGTCGAGGTCTCCTCGCGCGATGAGGCGCTCGAGGTGGCCGAGCGGCTCGCGCCCGAGCATCTCGAACTGATGATCGAGCGGGCCGGGGAGTTCGCCGGCCGGGTGCGCTCGGCCGGGGCGATTCTCCTGGGCCCCTTCAGCGCCGCGCCCTTTGGCGACTATATCGCCGGGCCCAACCACATCCTCCCGACGGGAAAAGCGGCGCGGTTCGCCTCCCCGCTCGGGGTGCTCGACTTCCTCAAGTGGTCGAGCGAGATGGAACTGGACGCCGGGGCCGCGGCGCGGCTCGCGGGTCCCGCCGCCCGTCTGGCCGAGCTCGAGGGGTTTCCCGCCCACGCCAGCGCGATTCGCATGCGCGCCGGGGATGAAGGGTAGGCAAAGTTCCTCCCGCTTCATTTTCCCTCTGGCGCAACGCCCCCGAATCGAACATAATGGCGCGCGATTTTCGCGGGGGTAAATGACCCGCACTTCATCGCCCGTAACTTGTTGAAATAGACTGTTTTGAGGAGGTCCCGCCGTGGCGGCGAAAAAAACGGGCCGCAAGGCCCAGGCGAGCCGGAAGACCAAGGAAACCGATTTCACGATATCCGTCAATCTTGACGGCTCAGGAAAGGCCTCGGTGAAAACCGGCCTCGGTTTTTTCGACCACATGCTCGGCCAGATCGCCCGGCACGGCCTGATTGATCTGAGCATACGCGGGAAGGGCGATATCGATGTGGACGGCCACCACACCGTCGAGGATGTTGGCATCCTCCTTGGCCAGACGCTCGCCAAGGCGCTCGGCGACCGCGCCGGGATTACACGCTACGCGAGCCAGAGCCTCCCGATGATGGACGCTCTCATCTCCGTCGCCCTCGATGCCGGCGGGCGCGGGAATCTGGTTTTCAGGGGCCGCTTCCCCGAATCCCAGATCGGCGAGTTCGACACGGCGCTCGTTCGGGAGTTTTTCTGGTCGCTGGCGACCCAGGCGGGCATCGACCTCCACATCGAGGTCCGCTACGGCGAGAACAGCCACCATATGGTCGAGGCCGTTTTCAAAGGTTTCGCGCGAGCGCTCCGCGCCGCCGCCGCTATCGATCCGCGCGAGACGGGCGTGCCCAGCACGAAGGGCGTCCTTTAAGCAAACTTGGTCCCCGAAATTCTTTTTATGGAGTGAGCGGTGGAAAACTCCATCGTCGTCGTCGATTACGGCATGGGCAACGTGCGAAGCGTCGCCAACGGGCTGGCCACCGTCGGCGCCGCCTCCCGGCTATCGGGCGACCCGGCCGACCTTGAGAACGCGGCGGGGATCATCCTCCCCGGCGTCGGTGGGTTTCCGGAGTGCATGAACGCCCTGAACGCCGCCGGGTTGAGTGATCCACTCAAGAAAGCCCTCGCGCGCGGGGTTCCCTATCTGGGGATCTGTCTTGGCCTTCAGGTCCTTTTCGAGGCGAGCGAGGAATTCGGCCGGACGCCGGGGCTGGGCATCCTGCCCGGGCGCATCCTGAAATTTCCAGCCGGAGTGAAAGAGCCCGGTGCATCAAGAGACATCCGCATCCCCCACATGGGCTGGAACGGCATCCACCTCGAAAACGAATCCCCCGTCCTCGACCCGGCTATAGAGGCCCAGCACTTTTATTTTGTCCACTCCTACTATGCCGAGGTGAGCGAGCCCTGCCGCCCCTTCATCGCGGCCACCTGCGCTTACGGCGTCCCCTTCATCGCGAGCGTCCGCCGCGACAACCTTTTCGCCACCCAGTTCCACCCCGAAAAAAGCGGGGGCAGGGGATTGGAGATTTTGAGAAGATTCGCGAGGGTTTGTGGGTAGGGAGGGCAAGACCTTTCCTGTGAGGAGCGCCCTTGCTGGGGGTAAGGACCCATAAGGATCGAAGGGGTTTGTCTGTCATTCTGAGCGATAGCGAAGAATCTACGTGCCTGCCCGTTCAAGTAGATCCTTCGCGTCGTGCTTTGCCCTCGCTCAGGATGACAAGCTTTTTGGTTTCCCCTCTCCCTTGCAATCCCACCCAAATGGGTTTATCCATCCCTAACGCTTTCGCCGGGGGAGGTGCGGCCCGGTCCGTGGAGGGCATTGATTTTGTTGATCATTCCGGCGGTGGACCTCAAGGGCGGCAAGTGCGTCCGCCTGATTCAAGGGCAAAAAGACCGCGAGATCGTCTACGGGGCGGACCCGGCCGAGATGGCGATGGAGTGGGTGGGGCAAGGCGCGAAGCGGCTCCACCTGATCGACCTCGACGGCGCTTTCGAGGGAAGCCCCCAACATTTAAAGGTGCTTGAGAAAGTCGCGGCCCGGGCGGGCGTTCCCGTCCAGTTTGGCGGCGGGGTCCGGTCGATGGATTCGCTCCGCGCGGTGCTGGACGCAGGAGCCACGTTCGTGATTCTGGGGACAAGCGCCCTCAAAAACCCCGAGTTTCTTGAAAAAGCCGCCGGGGAGAATCCGGGTAAAATCCTCCTCGGCATCGACGCCAGGGACGGTGAGGTGAAGGTCTCGGGCTGGGTCGAGGGCGAGGGTGTATCGCCCGAGGATTTGGCCGCGCGCTTCGAGGGCCTACCGCTCGCGGGGATCGTATTCACGGATATTTCAAGGGACGGGATGCTCGAGGGGTTCAACCCCGAGGCGACCGAGGCGCTGGCGCGGGCGGTGGCGGTTCCGGTCATCGCCGCCGGGGGTTTCAGCCGGATGGAGGATGTGGACCGTCTTTTACCGCTGGCGGAGGCGGGCGTCGCCGGGGCGGTTGTCGGGCGCGCGCTCTACGAGGGCACTTTTGATCTTAAAGCGGCGCTGGCGAGGGTCTGATGCTGGTCAAACCGCTGGCGCGGGCGATGATGGATGGTATTGATAAGCTCTACTTCAAGACCCCCCCGGAGGCGCTTTAATGCTGGCCAAAAGAATCATCCCGTGTCTCGACGTAAAAGAGGGCCGCGTCGTCAAGGGGATTAATTTCGAGGATCTCCGCGACGCGGGCGACCCGGTGGAATGCGCCGCGGCCTACGACGCGATGGGCGCGGACGAAATCTGTTTTCTCGATATCACGGCCTCAAAGGAAGTGCGGAAAACCCTGCTCGATGTTGTCTCGCGGACGGCCGAGCGGGTGTTTGTTCCCCTCACGGTGGGCGGGGGCGTCGGCCACGAGGACGATGTGCGCGACCTCCTTCGCGCCGGGGCCGACAAGGTGAGCATCAACAGCGCTGCGCTCAGGGACCCTGATCTCGTGAAGCGGTGCGCCGAGCGTTTCGGAAGCTCGACGGTCGTCTGCGCGGTGGACGCCAAGCGGGTCTCGGGCGAGGGCGAGCCCTTGCGCTGGGAGGCGTTCACGCATGGAGGTTCAAGGCCTACCGGAAAAGACGCGGTGGCCTGGGCGGCCGAGGCGGCCCGGCTCGGGGCGGGAGAGATATTGCTCACGAGCATGGATCGCGACGGCACGCGGGACGGCTATGATCTCGAGCTCACCCGCGCGGTGTCGGACAGTGTGCCGGTGCCGGTGATCGCCTCGGGCGGGGTGGGGGGGCTTGAGCACCTCTACGATGGACTCGCCGTGGCCGGCGCCGAGGCGGCGCTGGCGGCCTCGATATTTCACTTCGGCGACTACACGGTCGAGGAAGCAAAGCTCTATTTAAGAGAGCGCGGCGTAGCAGTCAGGTTGTAAGTTGTAGTCAGGTTGTAATTTGAAATCAGGTTGTAAGCGGAAGTTTGGTTGTAGGTGGAGGTCAGGTTGTGAGCGAAGAAAATTCTCCCGGGATAAATCCCTCCGGG
>JAPYQX010000057.1:0-5568 GCA_029937135.1 Nitrospinota bacterium | reverse complement strand
TCCCTCCGGGGTGAATCCGGTTGAGGTGAACTGGAACGAGAGCGGGCTGGCCGCCGCCGTCTGTCAGGACGCGGGGACGGGCCAGGTCCTGATGCTCGCCTGGGTAAACGAGGAGGCGTTGCGCCTCACCTTCGAGAAAAAGACGGTTCACTTCTGGTCGCGCTCGCGCCGGGAGATATGGCACAAGGGCGAGACCTCGGGGAATTTTTTGAGGCTCGTGTCAGCGAGCCTCGATTGCGACGGGGACGCCCTGCTCTTTTCTGTGCGGCCGGACGGGCCCGCCTGTCATACGGGCCGAATGTCGTGTTTTTTCAATGTGTTGGAAGCTGGCGAGCCGGAAGCGGCGGGCAGCGCATCGTCCCGGGATATTCCACCTGGGGGCGAAAGCTCACCGGCGGAGGAATTCACCTTCGATCACAATCTGCTCGAGTCGGTCTACCAGCTCATCCTGAGCCGCCGCGACGCGGGGGAGACGGGAGGGAGCTACGTAGCCCGGCTCTTTGAGCGGGGCGAGGGGCGTATCCTCGAGAAGGTCGAGGAGGAGGCCGGGGAGGTGACGCGGGCCATTCGGGAGGAGACCCGCAAGGAGATTGTCGCCGAGACGGCGGACCTGTGGTTTCATTCACTGGTGGCGCTGGCCACGAAGGATATTCCGCCGGGCGAGGTTTTCGCCGAGCTGGCGCGGCGGTTTGGCAGGGGCGGGCGGTCCGAAAGCCGCTAGACCGGGGGCTTTTCGGCTGTTCTGTTATTTTCGTGTAATATTCGCTGTTTCTTGACAAATTCCGGGCTGGTTCCTATATTCACCCCTGTATATCTAGCGGGTCGGCCCGGTATAGGTATTTTCTTTTAAGTATTTGAAGTTAAATGAGAAGGGATGGCGGAAGCTGTCCCTTTGTTTTGTACCTGAACCCCGAATGAGGGCTCTGCCCGTGCCGGGCTTTGTGGCCCGCACCGGGTATGATTCATCCCATGGGGTGATTCAGCCGAGCCGCAAGAAGATTCGATGCCGCTCCGCCACTTCCCGGCCGCTGGGCCGGGGGTCCGCTTTCACCTGCATCGTAAAAGAGACCGCACCTGATGGATGATCGGACCCTTCAGGCAATCGAGTATCCGAAGGCCCTCGGGCTCATCGCCGAAAGGTGCCTCTCCGCGCCCGCCCGGCGGGCGGCCCTCGGCCTGAGACCGGCCGGCGAGGCTTGGGCGGTTCGCCGCCTGCTGGACGAGACCGGCGAAGCCACCGGGCTTGCCGAGAGCGGGGAGAGGATTCCCCTGGCCGCCTTCGAGGATCCGGTGCCCTGGTTCGAGGAAATTCGCACCCGTGGCGGGATGCTCGAGCCGCTCTGGCTGCTGGAGATTCTCTCGCTGCTTTCCATCGCCGCGGATGTTTCGAAATTCCTCGAGGGCCGGGGCGATTCGCTGCTCCGCCTCTCGGTGAAAATGTCCGGGGCCGACCTCCTGCGCCCCCTCGCATCCCGTATTCGCAAGACGCTGAACGAGCACGGCAAGGTCCGGGACGATGCAAGTTCCGAGCTGCGCTCGGTCCGCTCGCGGATTCGCTCCCTCCGGGGGGAGATTCGGCGGGCCCTCGAACGGGTCATGTCGATTCACGAGAGCGCGATTCAGGAGATACTCATTGTCCAGCGGCGGGATCGCTACGTCATACCGGCAAAAACAAATTTCAGGCGCTGGTTCGAGGGCGTGATTCAAGATCGCTCCGCGAGCGGAGAGACGCTGTTCGTCGAGCCACTCTCGGCTGTGCCGCTGAATAATGCGCTGACCGAGGCGCGGGATGCCGAGCGCGAAGAAGTGAACCGGATTCTCCGCGAGCTTTCCGCCGAGGCGGCCGAGGGCCGCGAATCGCTCGCCGATTTGACCCGCAGGCTTGTGGACCTCGACCTCATCCAGGCGAAGTCGGGGCTGGGCCGAAGCTGGGGAGGCGAGAGGGCTTCGCTGAACGAGGAGGGCAGGGTCGTCCTCCGCGAGGCGCGTCATCCGCTTTTGGCCGCCGGCGCGGGAGCGATGGCCCCCGGCGATGTGGTCCCCATCGACATTTCCTTCGGCGGCCCGATACGGCAGATAATCATCACCGGACCGAATACGGGCGGAAAAACCGTCGCATTAAAGACTGTAGGCCTGTCGATCACGCTCAACCAGATCGGCGTTCAAATTCCGGCGTCTCCGGCGAGCGAGCTTCCGCTGGTGTGCTCGTTGTTCGCCGATATCGGCGATGAGCAGAATCTGGAACAGAATCTGAGCACTTTCTCGGGCCACATGACGCGCATCGCGGCCGCTGTCGCCGAGGCGGGCGAGGGCAGCCTGCTTCTTCTCGACGAACTGGGCTCAGGAACCGACCCCGCCGAGGGCTCCGCCATCGGGGTTGCCGTCCTCGAGCACCTTGCCCAAAGCGGTGCGCTCGCCCTCGTGAGCACCCATCATGACGCGCTCAAGCACTACGCCTATGAGTCCGATGAGGCGATGAACGCCTCGGTCGAATTCGATCCCGGCGACCTTTCGCCCACCTACCGGCTCCGGCTGGGTGCGGCGGGTCCCAGCAACGCCATGGCCGTTGCCGAGAGGCTGGGGTTGCCCACGCGGATACTCGCGCGGGCGAAAGAACTCCTGAACGGAGGCCTCGTCCAGGTGGATCGCATCATGGCCCGCCTCTCGGCTCAGGAATCCGAGCTCGATGAAAAGGAAAAGAAACTCACCTCGCGCTGGCGGCAATTCAGGTCCGAGCGCTCCGGGTTCAGGAACGCCCGAAGAAAAGACGAGGCCCGCCAGCGGATGGAGGCGGAGGCTTTTATCAAGGAGCTTCGCCGGGAGGCGGACGGTTTGTTGGCCGATATCCGCTCCGGGGAGGATCTGGAATTCGCCAAGAAGATCGCGCGCGAGAAAATCCGCGATCTCAGGGAGAGGATGGATGAGGCCCTGCCCGTGCGGGAGGAGATCGGGGGGAAAGCCCCGATTCCCTTCATCCGGCTGGGCGATACGGTGCGCCTTCGGGCGACGGGAACCTCCGGGATTGTTCGCTCCCTCCACGGGGGAGAGATGATTTCGGTGGAAGTCGTGGGCAAATCCCTTCGGTTGGCGATGTCAGCCGTTGAGGTCCTGGACGCGCCCGTGACTCAAGGCCCCCCCCGTGTGGTGATCACTCACGAGTTGAGCGCGTCGTCGAGGGATTTTTCCCCCGAGCTCCATGTCCGCGGAATGCGGGTGGAGGAGGCGCTCGAGAAAGTCGATAAGTATCTGGACGATGCCGCCGTCCTGGGGGTGATGAACCTGAGAATCGTCCACGGCAAGGGAGAGGGGGCGCTCTCGGGCGCTATCACGACACTTCTCGATGAGAGTTTTTTGGTGGCCAGCTATGGCTGGGCTCCTCCCGAGGAAGGTGGTTGGGGCGTAACGATGGTGGAAATGGCGCAGCGCCGCAACTCGGATGGAGGGGCGTCCTGATGGGCCGCATACCCGATGACATCGTGAACCAGCTCCGCGAGGGCTCGCCGATTGAGGACGTGCTCGGCGAGTACATTCCCCTGCGCAAGGCCGGGAGCACGTTCAAGGCGCTTTGCCCGTTCCACGAGGAGAAGACACCTTCGTTCAACGTGAATCCCCGGATGGGCATCTTCAAGTGCTTTGGCTGTGGGGTCGGGGGCGATGCAATCAAGTTTCTCATGCAACACGAAGGCCTGAATTTCCGCGAGGCGCTCCAGAATCTGGCGAACCGCCAGGGGGTGGATCTTTCCCGCTACGACTCCGAGGACGGCGAAACGTCGGCCCCCAGCGTCCGGGAGAAGATTCACGAAGTGAATCTCTTCGCGGCCCGCTACTTTTGGGTCTCCCTCCGTGGCGGGGAAGGGGACCGGGCGCGGTCTTATCTTAAAAAGAGGGATATCTCGCCCAATGCCATGGAGGCCTTCCGGGTTGGCTATGCTCCGGCCCGATGGGACGCGCTATGCCAGGCGGCCCGCCAGAAGGGCTACTCGCCCCAGGACTTGGTGGAGGCCGGGCTCGCTATTCAGCGCGAGGACGGCTCGGGGTTTTATGATCGTTTCCGTGACCGGGTGATGTTCCCGATTTTGGGGACGGACGGCGCGGTCGTTGGTTTCGGGGGCCGCTCTCTTCCGGACAGCGATGCCCGCCACGCGACCGCAAAATACATTAATTCGCCCGACACGCCGGCATTCAGGAAGGGGCGGGTGCTCTACGGATTTCATCAGGGGCGCGAGACCATCCGCTCGGAGAAGCGGGCCGTCGTCACCGAGGGTTATTTCGACGTTATCGCGCTCTGGCAGAGTGGGATTCAAAACGCGGTCGCGCCCCTCGGTACGGCGCTCACGGCCGAACACCTTCGGACGATCCGCGCTCACGCCGATGAGCTCGTATTCGTGTTCGACTCCGATCAGGCGGGCCAGGCGGCCTCGGATCGCGCCGGAGGCATGGCGGGGAGGATACTGGGCCTGGCGGGCGCGCCGGATCAGCTCGTGGCCGGTGAAGTTTTGCGCGAGAACTATATTGATCGCAAAGGACTGGGCGCCATTCGCCTGAAGGTGATGGACCTGCCCAAGGGCCAGGATGTGGACGATGTGCTCAAGGAGGGCGGGGCCGATGCCGTCCGCCGCCTTCTTGGGGAGGCCGAGGGGCTGCTCGAGCATACGGTCCGCAAGGCTATCGAGGGCGTGGCCCCGGGGGCGGATCAGTCGGAAAAACTCTCCGCTGTCCAGACTCTCATGCCGGTGCTGGGCGCGAGCCATCAGAGTGTTCGGGACCAGTATTTCTCGCTTCTTGAGGACCGGCTGGGGATTCCCTACCCGGCGCTGGCCGAGAGCGTGAGGCGGATGCTCGCCGAGGAGGCGAGAGAACCCTCTCGCCGCGTTGAGCCGGCGGCGGACCTCCTTGGCGGAAGTGTGGAACGGCCGCGGCTGGAGGTGGATGCCGTGCGGATGCTGTTGGTTCGCCCCGATCTGGCGGGCGGTGCGGAAGTTGAGGCCTCGATTTTCACCGATTCCGCGGTCCGCGAGATCGTAGCCGAGATTCTCAAGTCGGGAGGAGAGGGCATTCACCCCGCGGGGCTGGCCGAACGGCTGACGGACCCTTCGGCTCGTGCGCTGGTTCTGGATCTGGCCGCCGGTGAGACGCCGGCCGAGGATTTGGAAGGTGAGTTTTCGGACTGCATGGCGCGGATTCAGGAGAAAGTCCGCCGGAGACGCGAGGTGAAGCTAAACAAGGAAATTGAAGACGCGCGCCGCAGCGAGGGGATTGAGTCCCCGGCGGTGCAACGGCTAGTGGAGGAGAAAATCGCACTTCTGCGCGAGCGGCAAAAAACCTCGTCCGCGCATTGAGGCATTTTAGTGATTATGTAAACGGTTTAGGAAAATTTCCCCCCTCTGTAAACGAGCAAAGGAGCAGAAATTGGCAACCAGGACCAGCAAGAGCGCAACGGTAAAGAAAGCTAAGGGCGGAGCCGCCAGGAACGGGTCCACCAAGTCCTCATCGGCGAAGAACGGAGCCAAGGCCTCGACGGCGAAGAACGGAGCCAAGGCCTCGACGGCGAAGAACGGAGCCAAGGCC
>JAPYQX010000431.1 GCA_029937135.1 Nitrospinota bacterium | reverse complement strand
TTGCCGTGCACCTGCCCCCGGCGGACGATGAGGGAAAACGTCGCCGCCATTACCGCCGTGCCCAGGGAAAATATCACCGCCAGATGAGATTCGCTCAATGGCATGTGTTCATCCGAATCGCCTCATGAAAGTGTGCCGGATCGGTATCCGTGCCGGTTCGGACCGCGCCGGATCGGGCCGCGCCACCTACCGGACCTGCCCTGCGGCAGGCCCTGCCTTCGGCAGGCCACTTCATAACACCCGCCAGCCGATGATGACGCCGCCCGCCACGGAGAGCGCGGTGCCCGCGACGACCAGCCCCGTCACGCGCTCAACGTCCCTCAAGAAAAGATAGCTCATGACCAGGGCGAAGAAAGGGGCCATCGAGGAGATCGGCGTCACGATGGTGATGTCCCCGCGCATGATCGCGTGGAAACTCAGGAGAAAAGTAGCCGTATAGATCAGGCCGCAGAGGCCGTAGAAAAACCACGCCTTCCCCCAGCGGAGGTCGGGGCGGTGGCCGGGCGGCATCACAACGGAGAAACCCAGGATGAATACCAGCCCCGCTATGCTCGTGAAGGTTACTCCCAACAGGGGCGACTGGAGTATCCCCAACCCAAGCTTGCGGAGAATCGCCGCCGAGAGAATCGGCACACTCACGATCAGGCCGATGAGCACCCCGGTCGTCGCGTTGCCATAGCGCTGACCCTTCCGGACGATGATGCTGAAGGTGGCCGAGCCCACCGCCGCCATGAGCGCGAACGCCGCCGCCAGGGCGGGATCATTCACCGGGTTTCCTCCCTAAGATCAGTCTCCCCAACAGCACCTGCCCTCACAGCACCCGCCAGGCGACGAGCGCCCCGCCAAACATGATCAGCACGGCCCCCGCCGCGACGGGCCAGGTGATTCGCTCGAGGTCTCTCAGGAAAATCCAGCTCGCCGCCAGGGCGAACAGCGAGGACATCGCGAAGATCGGCACCACGATCGTCAGATCGCCGAAGCTCGTCGAGGCGAATCGCGCCAGGAGCGAGGCGGTGTTGAAGAGCCCGCAGACGCCGTAGAAACCCCACTTCCTGCCCCAGCTCAGGTCCGGCCGGTGGGCGGGAGGGATGAACCGCTGGAGCAGGAGAAGAAAGACGAGCGCCGAGGTGTAGGTGATCGTCACCCCGAACACCACCGAGGGGTTCGCGGTCAGCCCCACCTTGCGGAGTATGTTTCCCACCGTGAACCCGGCGACCGAGAGGAGGGGATACAAGAGAAAGCGCCGGTCCCAGGCCGCGCCCGCCCGGCCCTTGAGAGTCAGCCCGGCGCAGCCCGCGGCGACGAGAATTGTCCCCGCCCAGATATAGGGCCCCGGCCGCTCGCTGAGCAGCCCGAAGGCCGCCGCCGCCGTCGTCAGGGGAAGCGTCGCGATAAGGGGCATCGCGCGCGCCACCCCGAGGCGGTGGATCGACTGGTACATGAACACCCGCCCGAGGCAGGGGCCCGCCAGCCCCAGCGCGACGAACCAAGCGATCCGGCCGGGGTCCCACCAGCCGGGCTCCCAGAGAAGCGCCGTCGCCGCCAAGAGGAGCGGCACATTCACGATGAGGCCGATGAGCACCCCGGTCGTCGCGTTTCCGTAGGCCTGCCCCCGGCGGACGAAGACGCTGACCGGGCCGGCAATCGACGCCGTGAGAAGGGCGAACATGGCGGCCAGCGCGGTGTCGTTCATGATGCGTTTTTCATCGTTTCATTCCGGTATCAGAAAAATTCAAAGCTCGAAAACGAAAAGCCCGAAAACAAAAAACACGAAACCTGTCAAAGATAACCCGGCAAGGCGGCGGTTCAGCTTCCCCGCGGATGTCCGGGCTTCCAGCCATACGGACCACCTTGCTCCGGCGAGCCAACCGGGGTCCGGGGACCAGCTCGAGACCGGGCCTAGAATATGCCCCAGGAGATGATTCCCCCGCCGAAGACAACGAGGAGAGTCCCGATCACGATGGGCGGCGTCACGCGCTCCAGATCCCTGAGCACGAAGCGGGTCAACAAAAGGGCGAACAGCGGCGCCGTCGCCGAGAGCGGCGTCACGACCGTCAGATCGCCGTAGTTGAGCCCGGTGAAATGAAAAAATACCGAAAGCCCGTTAATTGCGCCGCTCGCCGTGTAAAAGACCCAGGCCTTCGGGCGGCCGAGTTGCGGGCGCTGGCCGGCCGGCAGCAACCGCGACAGCACAAGGAGAAAAACCATCCCCGCGGAACTCATCACCGTGATCGCCATCAGGGGCGAGTCGAGCATCTCGACCCCCGCCTTACGGAAAACG
>JAPYQX010000430.1 GCA_029937135.1 Nitrospinota bacterium | reverse complement strand
AACTCGATGAGGGCCATGTCGGGCCGGCCCGATTCCTTGATACCCGCCGTCGCGGCCGAAGCCCGGACGCCCTTGGCCGCGCAAACCCCGCCGCTGATTTCCGCGATGAAATCCTGATCGTTCATACCCAAAACCCCGGATGCTCAAGGCCCTGCGTTTCGCTCAGACCCAAAAGAATATTCATGTTTTGAACGGCGGCCCCGGAGGCCCCCTTGACGAGATTATCGATTGCCGTCACGACGACGAACCGCCCGGTCCGCTCATCGAGGGTGAGCCCGATGTCGAGAAAATTGCTGCCCGCCACCTGACTCACGTTCGGAAACGCGCCCTCGGGCATGAGGCGGATAAAGGGCTCGTCCGCGTAGGCTTCCTCGAGAGCCGCCCGGGCCGCGCCGGCCGAGGCGCCTTTCGCGGCGTCGGCGTAGATCGTCGAGAGAATCCCCCGGGTCATCGGCACCAGATGCGGGGTGAACGAGACGCGTAATTCACTGCCCGCGGCGACCGAAAGCTCCTGCTCGATTTCGGGCGTGTGCCGGTGAGTGCCTATTCCGTAGGCCTTGAACCGCTCGTTGACCTCGCTGAACTGAAGATCGAGGGCGGCCTTGCGGCCCGCGCCAGAGACCCCGGATTTCGCGTCGATGATAATCGATGCGGAATCGATCAGCCCGGCGCGCAACAGCGGCGCCAGCGACAAAATCGACCCGGTCGGATAGCACCCTGGATTCGCCACCAGCCGGGTCCCCCGGATTTCCTCCCGGTAAATTTCGGGAATTCCGTAGACGGCCTCGGGAATGCGCTCCGGGCATATATGCGCGGTCTTGTACCACTCTTCATAGATACTGTGATCGCGGAGCCTGAAATCAGCCGATAGATCCACCACCCGAAACCCCTTGTCCAGGAGCTCAGGAACCGAGTTCATCGCCGTGCGGTGGGGAAGGCAGCAAAACACCACCTCCGCCCCCTCGCAGGCCGCTGGTTCAAACTTCCGAAAACGGCCGGTCACAACCTTTGCCAACGCGGGGAACACCTCCCCCACTTCTTTACCTGTATAAGTTTCCGATGTCAGGGCTCCAACTACGACGCCTCCATGAGACGCAAGCAGCCGCAACAACTCGAAGCCGGTATAACCCGTGGCTCCCACCACGGCGATCCGGTGCATACCACACCTCCTCCCCGCTTCCGGCGGGGGCTGAGTGTTCAGGTTTCTAAATCGGTTTCAACGCTTGGTGAACTCCGTCACCCATAACTAGTTGATAACACTTATGTTGTTGACTTTTTTTATTTCTGTAAATTAATTGAGAAATCAACCAAACGATTGAAATATATACCCAAACCGTCCCAAAAGTCGTCGGAGAATATACCCAAACCTTAATAATTTCAATGTTTATCTAAAAATACCAATATTTTAAAAAAAATCCCTTCAATAGACGCATTCTCAACCTAAATATATATGGATTACATATGGAAAGTCTCTCAGAAGAACTGTCAGAGACAATTATGAAAAACATTTAAAAGGTAGGGTATGCGTAGATGAAAGACACAATTTATTACGAAAACAACGAAATTCTTGGAACATGGAACCAGAGGAACCAGAGGATTCAACTCAAAAATGCTTGGAAAGAATTCTTGGAAAAGGGAAGTAACCACCTAGGACTTGAATATTATTTAACCATCAAGTTTCGTCAGAAAAAATCTTATGACGAAATTAGAGACAAAATTAATCCAAATATAAAAAAACTACTCAGTCATAAATTTCGTTACTCGATGAACTTTGTCTTTTTCATAGAACGGGGGGTGTCGTCCGATACTTTTCATTCCCACCTCTTGTTTTCACTTCCTCGAATAAGATCGTTATTTGGACTAAACAATACTGATCCAGAGTTCATTGAAAAGGATTTAAAAATCAGATCACAGGTCAATAATGTGTTGAAAAGATTTACCTGCAATCCATCACCTACTCCATTTACAGATCAAATCGATAGAATGAAATGGAAATACGACCAAATTACGAATAAGTATATTTCAATAGAGACAAGAGAATCCAAGAATAGAATTTCGGAAATCACAAACCGTCCATACCTATTGGATGTGTACGAAAATCGGGACAAAGAAATTAAGGATGAAGTTGACAAGAAAAATAATAGGATAAAAAGGATAATGAACTATGTAGATTCCAAAAAAGTATTCTCAAATAAAGAATTAGACGAACTGAAATTTAAATCTCAAGAACCGAACAAATTAATTATTATTCCATCCGAAAATGAACATTTGAAAAGGATTTATT
>JAPYQX010000056.1 GCA_029937135.1 Nitrospinota bacterium | reverse complement strand
GTGGAACATCGCCGCATCATCTGGGCACAAGAGTGCGGTCAAAAATAGAGACATCGTTGCGGGAAAGATGACCCCATCCCAACTTGAGAAAGCACAAGACCTTGCCCGTGAATGCGTCCGTATGAAATACAAAGGGTGTTGAGTAGAACCTAACCGAGTGCCCGACAGACCCTCGCACGACCTATCCCCGTATCCCTTTCTCATTCCCACATTTCTCATTCTCATATTACTCGTGATGTAATCTGCATTTTATAACGAGCGTAGGGTTTGTGCGGGTTCCACAGGGATATGTATTGACTTCTCCCTAATACTCATTACATTATAATAGTATTGTAATATTTTATAACGAGTGGAGGTGGATATGACGGGTCTTACCAAACACGCAAAAACCATCAACCCCCGAATGGTGATTGCGACACTCCATTACGACGAAATCCACCTTATCGACATCGAGCAGCTTGGCGTAGATGCCGGGCACATTGGCGGGCTTGGTCTGGTCATCGTAGTAGACCAGTTCGACCTTGCGGCCCAGGAGTCCCCCCCCGGCGTTTACATCGTCCCGCCAGATTTGCATCGCCAGCAGTGCCGCCTTCCCGGCCGGACCCAGGGGGCCGGTCAACGCCATGCTAAAACCGAGCTTAAAGGGCTTGGCCGCATGCGCCGCAGGGGCAAAAGAAATGACGAAAGCAACGAGCAATGACAACGCCAATAAAGTGAACCCATATTTTCGACTCATGTTTCATCCTCCCCTCTAGAATTTTCCGAACCAAATGGAATATCGATCGAAATTTTCGCCTACCGCTCCCTAATGGCGCCGATGCGCCTAAGGGGGTTCTTCTCAACGAACTGACACAAAACTAATCAACGATATAAATATTTCAACACAAAAACACCTCGATTTGGTGGAATCAAATCCACCCAAATCAAGGATTCCGGCGGTATTTCATTTAAAGATTTGGAATTTTACCCGAATTCGGGAACGTGGCCGCGCGATTCGGTCTTCGGCGGGCCGGGAGGCGGATTCACGGCAAAGGGTGGAAAACCCGGGATATGTGGGAGAACCCGAAATCTGAATAAGGTCAGGGTTTCCAAGCCACCGGGGGGTCTGCCGCCGTGGAGGGGTGGCCGTCCCGCGCAAGGCGATCGCGGAACCAGAATTCGTTTACCCGGTTGGTATAGGGGTCCATGATCGCCATGTCGCAAAAAATCTCGACACAGTTGCCCGA
Source organism: Nitrospinota bacterium (assembly GCA_029937135.1). GTDB lineage: Bacteria > UBA8248 > UBA8248 > UBA8248 > UBA8248 > UBA8248. Next base: position 11,048 of record JAPYQX010000056.1, on the reverse strand, counting down.
CGGGTCGGAGATATAAAGAGCGTGGTTCTCCCCCCAAAATCCGTCGCCCTCCGGGTGTTTGGGACTATGGATCGACGGCCCCCAGAAGATTTCGATTCCCTCTTCCTTGAGATGGGCTTCCCAGGCCTCAAGGGCGCTCCTGTCTTCGACCTGAAAAGCGATGTGGTGGAGCCCGGTTTGCATGGATTCGAACGAGCGCACCTTTGGAGGCTCCGGCCCCTCGCCTTCCGGCCAAAATATCAAATTCAGGTCATGGTGAAGCGCGGTGCAACGCATGAAGCAAAGACCGAAGGGAAAGTCTCCCACCGTGCCGGGGGGATAGATTTCCGAAATCGTGAAACCGAGCTTGTTGACGTAAAAATCCTTCGCGGCTTCGAAATCGTGCACCTTAATGGCGGCGTGCTGGAGTCCCATGAAGCTGGGGGGCGCAGACATGAAGGGCTCTCCTTATTAAAAAAAAAGGACAGTATTAAGAACGTGAATCACGGTTTCCCGGCCATCTGCTCCAACTCGTCGGGTCAAGGTTCCCGTTATCGGCCTTTCCGGGGAGGACGATTCCGGTTATCTGGGTTCGGGAATGCCGGTCAAGAGATCGCCTTTAAAAGCGTGCGCCGGATGAAAACGGGGGTCACATGCCGGCGATAGTCGCCGCTGGCGCGAATATCGCTGAGGGGACCGAGGTCATCGAGGGTGCTCGATAGCGCCGCGTCGATAGCGGCCGGGGTGAGTTCCACTCCCTTGAGGGCGTCCTCGGCCGCGGTGACCCGCCTGAATACCGCCTCGACGCCGCCCAGTCCGATCCGCGCCTCCCTGCAGGTTTTTCCATCCTCCTCAGGAGCGACCGCGACGGAAATCGAGATACAGGGTTTATCCTCCTTCGACCTCGTCGTGAACCGGGTGTAGGCCGTTCTGAAGCCTCCGGGCAGCGGGTCGATCTCGACACCGGTGAGGAGTTCATCTTCCCCCAGCGCGGTCTCGTAATAATCCGTCCAAAACTCCGAGGCCGGAATCGTTCGCTCCCGGCCGTCCACTTTTTTCGCCTTCATATTGGCTTCGAGAACCAGGAGCGCGGCTGGCGGGTCCGAGGCCGGCTCGGCGAAGATGATGTTTCCCCCGATGGTCCCCACGTTCCGGATGCGTATGGTGGCAACGTTGCGGAAGACTTCGGCCAAAAGCGGGAATTTTTGCCCGATGAGGGCGGAGGTCTCGATGTCCCGGTGGGGCGTTCCCGCCCCGATGCGGACACCTCCGGACGGGGTCTCCTCGATACCGCAAAGGGCCTCGACACCCGAAATGTCGATAATGGCTTCGGGCTCATACACCCGCGACTTCATCAGGATCGAGAGCGCGACGCCCCCCGAGTAGATTTTCCCCTCCTCGCCGTATTTCTGCATCGCGACGAGAGCTTCATCAACGGATTTCACGGCCAGGTATTCAAAAGCCATCTATCTTCCTCTTACGTTTTTTAACCGTCCGCCGCCTCTTTTTCCCGAAGGGCGGTGAGAACCTTTTCGGGGGTGACGGGAAGGCTGGTGATCCGCACACCCACGGCGTCGAACACGGCATTGGCGATGGCCGCCGAGGTTCCGAGCTGGGCCATCTCCCCCAACCCCTTTGCGCCGAAGGGCCCTGTCGGGTTTTCCGTCTCGATCAGGACGGTCTCGAGCTCGGGAACATCCTGTGTCGTCGGAAGCTTGTAATCGAGCCAGTTGGGATTCACGGGTTGCCCGTCCTCGACCTGGAAATCCTCGGTCAGGGCGTAGCCCACCCCCATGAGAGCGCCACCTTCGATCTGTCCCATCGCCCCCGCCGGGTTGACCACCGTACCCACATCGTTGGCACAGACGAGTTTCTTGACTTCGACCGCGCCGGTCTCGGTATCCACCTCCACCACGGCCACCTTGGCCCCGAAGGCATAGGCCGCCGACCAGTTCCCGTAGCCGGTAACGGGGTCGGGGTCCTCGCTCGGCGAGTCGTAGCTGGCGGTGGTGTAGACGGCCTCGCTTCCCTGCTTGTTGTAAAGTTTCATATAGGCCTCGGAGTGGGAGACCGAGTTCTCGGGCGCGCTTTTGACGAATATCTTTCCCCTGCTGGCTTCGAGGTCCTTCGCATCGCACTCGAGGAGCTCGGCCGCCCCCCGAAAGAGCATGTCCCTCGCCTTGATGGCCGCGAGCCGGGTGGCCTGCCCGTCGATGGTGGTGGTGCGGCTCCCGCGGACGCCCCATCCGTAGGGGTTCACCGCGGTGTCGCCGTTGATAATGCGAACGTCCTCGACGCGGACGCCCAGCGTCTCGGCGCAAATTTGAGATAGCGTTGTGTTCGACCCGTTGCCCATCTCGATGGTGCCCGAGAGGACCTCGACGGTGCCGTCCTTGTTCATCTTGATGAAGGCGCCCGCCGTCTCGGGGCCCATGGCGCGTGCGCCGGTGAAATGAACCGCCACACTCAAGCCGTAGCCGCGCTTCGTGTCATTGGAGGAGGGACGCGCCTCATGCCAGGGCACTCGCTTGATGGCCTCCTGAACACATTCGTGAACGCCGCAACTCGTAATCTTGGCGCCGATGATGGTGGTGTCTCCCTTCTTCACCATATTCTTGAAGCGGAACTCGGCCGGGTCCATGCCAATCTCGTTGGCGTGGTGGTCCATCGCCACCTCGGTGCCGAATGAGTAGCCTCCGTTGCCCACCCCCCGCATCGCGCCCCCGTAGGGGGTGTTCGTGTAGACGACATTGGCATGGTGGCGGTAGGCCTTGAAGTTGTAGAGGCTGCCGCCCATGTGCGCGGTGATGGCGCCGACAACCGGGCCGTAGTCCGAGTAAGCGCCGTTGTCCACGGTCATCTGCATCTCGCGGGCGAGGAGAATCCCCTCCTTGTCCGTCGCGATTCGTGTGGTGTGAAACTGATTGGTCCGGAAGGTACCGAGGAGAAACTCCTCCTCGCGGTCGTAGTAGAACTTAACGGGCCGGCCAAGCTTCTTCGCGGCGATGATCGAGAGAAAGTCGATATTGAACTTGCTCGTCGCCTTGCCGCCGAAGCCGCCGCCGATGTAGTTGGTGATCACCCGGACCTTCGACTCGGGAATATGAAGCAGCTTCGAGAAGTATTGATGGCTCAGGCTCGGACACTGCGAGGAATTGTAGACGGTCAGGTCGCCGCTCGCCGACCAATCGGCGATCGAGACGTGGGTCTCGAAGCAACAGTGCGCCTGTCGCGATGAGGAGGTCGAAAGCTCGCTGACATGCGCCGCTTCGTCGAAGGCCCGCTCCACCTCGCCAAACTCCATGTGCTTGGTGAAGGCGATGTTGTTCGGATATTTATCATGAATTACGGGGGCGCCTTCCCGCATGGCCTCGAAGACATCGAAGACCGCCGGAAGTTCCTCGTACTCCACATCGATGAGATTGATCGCTTCCTTGGCAATGTCCTCGTCCGTCGCGACGACGGCGGCGACCGACTCGCCGATGAAGCGGACTTTCTCGCGCGCAAGGGGAATCTGGTCGTAGCAGACGGGAATCACCCCCCACACCAGATCCTCGGGCATGTCCTCGCCCGTGAGAACGAGCCTGACGCCGGGAAGTTTTTCGGCGCGGCTGGTGTCGATATTCTTGATCCTTGCGTGGGGAACCTCGCTGGCCTTGAGCTTTCCGAAGAGCATTTTCGGAAGCTGAAGATCAAGGGTGTATACGGCCCTGCCGGCCACCTTCTCGGGAGCATCAACGCGGGGAACGCTTTTTCCAACGTACGCAAGTTCTGACATGGAAACCTCGGCTCAAATGCCGCCCCGTCGGGCGGGATGTTTACAGAATGAAAAGATTACTCCCGGATTCGGAAGAAATTCCGGGGAACCGCCGGGAGCCAATTCCACCTCTCTTTCAGAGCCTCATTCCTCGTAGGCCTTGACGATCTCGACCTCGGCCTCGGGGCCCGGCTCCGTCCGGCCCTCGGCCACCGCCCGGATGGCGTCGATGATCTTCTGGTAGCCCGTGCACCGGCATAGATTCCCCGTCAGCCAGTGCTTGATCTCTTCCTCGCTCGGGTCGGGGTTCTCCTCGAGCAGCGCGACCGCCGAGACGATCATCCCCGGCGTGCAGTAGCCGCACTGGGTCGCGCCGTGGCTCGCGAAACTCTCCTGAAGCGGGTGAAGACCCTCCTCGAGGCTCCCAAGGCCTTCGATCGTGGTGACCTCGGCCCCCTCGGCGCGAACCGCCAGCGTCAGGCAAGAACTCACCAGACGGCCGTTCAGGAGAACACTGCAAGTCCCGCACACACCCTGGTCGCAGGAGCGCTTCGTGCCCATCATCGAGAGGTCCTCGCGCAAAACGTCAACAAGATAACGGCCCGTGGAAACCATCACCTCGACCGGCTCGCCGTTCAGCGTGAACGATACGACACTCTTCGCGGACAGAGACATGCGCGCAAACCTTTCTGAAAAGCCTTCCCGAAAATTCATTCAACGATGCGGCCCCCGCCGAGACAGACGCCCTGTATATTTGGGGGTACGGGGGGATTTATAGCACGGGGATATTCGAATGACTATTTCTAATTTTAACGGGTGGATTTATCACCCTGGATTTAACGAAAAGCCACCCGGCCCCGCTTTGATAGAGGTCCAGGCGCAGGAGGCCCCCCGCTAAATTATTAATCGGTCCAAATGTCTCCAAAATTACCTGGAATTCGCCCAATGATTTTGGACAGGACACTCCCGTATGCCCAGAACCGCGACTCCGCCCCTGAAAACGGCTTTCCGGGACGGAAGCGTTGATTTACGACCCGACAAAGACTTGGTTGCTTCCCGATTTTCTCAGGATCAGCTTGTGCGCGTCTTTTGAGAAGCTGTGGCGAACACCGCCGCCGGGACAGGGTTGGCATCCCGGGGCAAGCCACGTTTCCTCGCGGCCGGGCCAAGGTCCGCCCCTGCCACGGCGAGCCAGCCAGCCAGGCCTCTCATGAAATTCGGACCCCCGGTGCGGCGCCATGCATTCGACTTGCCTTTCTTTCCTGGCGCCACGCCCTCACTGACGAAGTGAGGTCATTTGATATACAAAAGACCTGTTTATCCAATTTAGTGAGTGGCAAATCCGATACCAAAAAATCGGGAATGATTAAATCATTGTCGAAAGAGCGGCCCGCCGTATAAATGGAATTCGGTGATTTCGCGCCAGCCCGCTTGATAAAGGGATAAATCGTCTCGGAAGCGGCCGTGCTGGCCTTGATTTCCTGGTCACCCTCGGAAGTGTTCATTCGAAAAATCCGGGTCACGCCATCCGCGGCCATTTCATCCGTCGGGATGCCCGAGACAAGCCCGATCCCCTTCAGAACAGGCCGGACCAGGAGCTTTGAAAATACCCGTTTCGAGTGGCGCTGCGCGACACCCTGCAAATCGACAAAGCTGAGCCGGCCCGAGGTGTTGATAAACTCAATGATGTTTGTCGGAACCCGCGGTCTTTTCGCCTCATCGCCATCCTCGAGTTCGTCCTCTTCGCCCTCCGCCATTTCACTCGGAGTCAGGTCAGTGAAATTCTCCTGGGTGGTAAGCGCGCTAACCGCGGTGGCCCGCCTGATTACCGTATGGATCCGGGCCAGGAGTTCCTGCTCGTCGTAGGGTTTGGTGATGTAGTCGTCCCCGCCGATCTCAAGCCCCTCGATCCGGGCTTCCTTTGAGGATTTAGCGGTAACGAAGATGATTCCAACATCCGAGCGCGAGCGGAGCTCCTTCGCCAGTTGCAGACCATCCTTACCCGGCAATCCGATATCGAGCAAAATCAAGTCCACCTTCGTCCGGCTGGAGACCAAAACAGATTTCATCTGGAGGCCGTTTTTGGCCCTGCTGACGAGAAAACATTGCTTTTTTAAAAAGTCCGTCAACATCTCCCGGCTGACGGGCTCATCCTCGACAACAAGAATATGCTCTTTCCTGTGCGGCATCAGGTGGCCCCATTAACTCCAAAAAAACAAGTATAGATGAATAATACAATCCGGTCCTCGAACAAGCAAAATGCTCGATGGATGCCCACCGGCTTCAAATAGATATCCTTTCGATATGAACACTCGGAAACGCTGGATGGAGAGAATTTGAAATGGAATTGAGGACTCGGGAATTTTGATGTCTTTGCCAGCTTGATAAAAAAACTCCCGGAGGCCCCGAACCTGCGGAAATTCGGGGCCTCCGGGAGAGAAAATTCAAAATTCGAAAACCAGATTATTAAACGCTCACCAGAAAAACCACCCCCGCCGCGGCGATGAGCCCGCCAGCGGCCTCGCGCCAACGCATACCGGGCCTGCCCGCCCGGCGCATGACACTCCCCGCTCCCATGCCCATTACGAGCAGGACAGATGTCGCCAGGACAAACCCCGCGCTATAAAGCGCGGGTAGAGCCGCTTGGGGAATCTCCGCGCCATGAGCAAATCCGTGAAAGACGGCGAAAAATCCGGCCAATCCTACCCTGGCCGCCACACTTGCATTCCACGGCAGCGCGATAACGATACCTACCAGCAAAACGGAAAGAGCGATTCCCACTTCCGCCAGGGGAAGCGCCATGCCGATCATCCCCGCCACGCCGCCCGCGAGCATCATCGCGATAAACAGCGCGGGGAGTTTCCAGACCGCGCTCTTTCCCATCAGTCCGGCCCAGAGACCCACGCCCAGCATGGCCAGCACGTGATCGAGGCCGCCGCGGGGATGAAGGAAACCCGCGCCGAAACCCGCGCCATATGCGCCAAAGGTATGCGCCTCCGTTACACTGGCAAACCCGAGAACAGCCAAAGCCGAAAAAGCCGCCGTACAATATTTCCGCATCATTCCTTTCGCCTCCACCGATTAAAATTTCCTCAACCGAACCGCCTTGCGGCCCAAAACCGAAAGACGTGCGATATTCCAGATATCATCGAACGCCCACCTGAGTCTGACGGGAGACTCGGCCAGCCAGCGCACCATTATCCCGGGGCCCTCAAGGCGGCAGGCGCCTCCCGCAACACCCTCCGCGCCCGAGAGAATATCCTCAAGCTCCCCAGCGAGATTGTCCAGCACGGACTCCGCTCCTCCAAGCACATAAAAAGACCCCAGATAGGGATAGGGCTCGAACAGGCCCAGTGAGCATGGGTCCACCTGGTCCGGACGAATTTCCACGGCGTCGGTCAACAAGGGGCGGCCGTTCAGCCTCGCAACGACGCGAAGCGCCACCTCCGCGTAATCGAACGATTCACCCATCGCGGCCCGGCCCTGATAAAGGGTCTCGCCGTAAAGAAGCCGCGCCCCTTCGGCGAGATCCAGCGTGACCTCCTGCCGGTAGCGGGAGCCCGCAAAGGGGATGATCGGATCAGGAAGAAGCTCGAGCGCCGAATCCGCTTCCATGCGAATTCTCGTCCGGGAAATCACCGGCTCGCCCGCCGTCCGGTAGATTCGGGTCGCGCCCTGTGTCGTGCAGAGAACTTGCGCCCCCTCGCCCAGGGAAAACTCCGCCTCCAGGATATCCCCGCCAACCGAGCCACCCGTCGGGTTAATCAATATGAGGTGGGCCGGCTCCCCTCCTTCGGGATAAAGCGGCCGTATGATCTTGAGCGGAACGCGCGAAAAACTATCTTTGAGAATAGTCCGCCCGCGCGAGCGCTCGAAGCGGGCGCTCGCGTAGCCATGCCGGCCAATTTGAGAAGGCTCCAGCGCCGGAGGGGCGAAGTTCATGCTTCCACGAACAGGACTTGGGTTTCTAGCCAGCGGATCACCTCGTCCAGCCCTTCCTCTGATTTCAGGTTGCTGAACAGGAAGGGTTTATCGCCGCGCATTTTTTTGGCGTCGCGCGCCATCACCTCGAGACTCGCGCCGACCAAGGGCGCCAAATCGGTTTTGTTAATTAATAACAACTCGGAGCGCGTGATGCCGGGACCTCCTTTACGGGGGATTTTGTCTCCCGCCGACACGTCGATGACATAAATCGAAGCGTCAACCAACTCGGGGCTGAACGTCGCCGCGAGATTGTCCCCGCCGCTCTCGATGAAAAGAATATCGAGAGGCGCATGTATTCGCATCAGGCGCTCCATCGCCTCGCGGTTGAGCGAAATATCCTCCCGGATAGCCGTATGCGGGCATCCGCCCGTTTCGACCCCCGCGATCCGGTCGGGCGGCAGCGCGCCGCTTCGCGTGAGGAACTCCGCGTCCTCCTTCGTATAGATATCGTTCGTAACCACTGCGATGGAGTATCTATCGCGGAGCGACTGACACAGTTTGTCCACCAGTGCGGTCTTCCCCGAGCCAACGGGCCCGCCCACCCCGATCTTCACAGGTTCCCTGGACACATTTTTCTCCTATGACACAAAAAGCCGGGTATACAGCCGGTGGTGCGCCATCGCCCGTATCTCGTGGCCGGGGCCCAGCGAGCAGGCCGCCTCGAGCGGGCGCGCCATCGCCTCAGTCACCGCATCGGCGACCGCGCCCTCGAGAGAACCAATCACCCGCTGGCCGTCCGTCTGTCCCAGCGGGATAAGGCGCACCGCCGCAGAGACCAGACCCGACACCACTCCATAACAAAAGGATTCAAGCGCCTGCTCACACGAATACCCCAGCGCCCGGGCCGCCACGCCAAAAGACAGCGCTTGGTGGCCGGGAGCATTTCCGGCCCGCACCTCGCTCTCATAGCGGGCAAGAAATTCGCTCTCCACATAACCCACCGCCGTTCTGAGAAACTGCCTGCCCACGCTTTTGCTCGCGTCCCGGAGAGAGGCCACCGGCCGCGCGGCGGAAAACGCCAGATCGAGCGCCATCAACCCCACCAGATCCTCTCGTTCAGAAAAATTCCAGGCTTCCCGCAGATATACCCCTTCGAGCGTGGCCACGCTGCAGGAAAGTATATTTCCGATGAATTCGGTCAGAGAGTCCGCATCGGAAATCGTTTCTTCCTGGACATAGGTTTCCAACCCCAGCGAATGTGCGAAGGCGCCGCGCGGAAAGGCGGAGTCCGATATTTGCAACAGGCGAAATAGAGATTTATCAGTCATCGGCTAGTGGTGGTGAGCGTGAAAAGCGCCGAAACCGTGCGTGAAGGGCTCGATGGTCCGCCCGCACCGCACACCCAGCTTTTTGAAATACGCTTCGATAACGCTGTCATACGGCGTCACGACCCGTTCTTTCTCCACGGCGACCGGGGCATGGCGGTTCCCGACCTGATAGGCGATTCGGGCAAGCTCCACCGCCGTATCGGCATACAACACCAGAACATTCTCCGGGATGGCGCTTACCACCACAACCCGGTCGCCATCCTCAAAAAGAATATCTCCCTCGGCGAGCGCCTGCCCCGTCGGAAGGGCGATTCCGATCTCGGTTCCGGCGTCCGACTTCACCCGCTGGCGGCTCCTCAGGCGGTCCTCCCAGCCAAGCGCCACCCGCTCCACGCGGCGCGACTCATCCTCGGCCAGCTTCCCGGCAAGCGCTTCAACGACAATCATGATTTTACCTAAAAGAGAAAATACCGCTGGGCCATCGGTAAAACCTCAGCGGGCTCGCAGGCGAGAATCTCCCCATCCGCCTTGACGACATAGGTCTCCGGGTCCACCTCGATCTCCGGCAGATAATCGTTCAGGCGCATGTCCTTTTTCCCGATGCCGCGGCAATTCGAAACGGGGGCGACGATTTTCCGGAGACCAAGCTCCTCGCCCAATCCGGCCTCGGCGGCCGCCTTGGAAACGAACGTATACGAGGTCGCCCCGATAGCCCCGCCCATTGAGCCGAACATCGGCCTGCCGAGCACCGGCTGTGGGGTCGGAATCGAGGCGTTGGCGTCTCCCATCGCGGCATAAGAAATGAATCCGCCCTTCACGATGACCTCGGGCTTCACGCCGAAAAAAGCAGGGTTCCAAAGCACGAGGTCCGCCATCTTCCCCACCTCGATAGAGCCCACATAATCCGAGATGCCGTGCGCGATGGCCGGGTTGATCGTGTACTTCGCCACATAGCGCCTGGCGCGGAGGTTGTCGTTATCTCCCGTCTCCCCGGAAAGCCGCCCGCGCTGGCGCCTCATTTTATCGGCTGTCTGCCAGGTGCGGATAATGACCTCGCCCACACGCCCCATCGCCTGAGAATCAGACCCCATGATGGAGAACGCGCCCAAATCGTGAAGGATATCCTCGGCGGCGATAGTTTCCGCGCGGATGCGGGATTCGGCGAAAGCCACATCCTCGGGAACCTTGCTGTCGAGATGGTGACAGACCATCAGCATGTCCAGATGCTCGTCTATCGTATTGACGGTGAAAGGCCGCGTCGGATTCGTCGATGAGGGAAGCACATTCGCCTCACCGCAGACACGGATGATGTCCGGTGCATGGCCGCCTCCCGCGCCTTCGGTATGGTAGGTGTGAATGGTCCTCCCCTTGAACGCGGCGATCGAAGCCTCGACAAACCCCGACTCGTTCAGCGTGTCGGTATGGATGCAGACCTGGACATCCATCTCATCGGCGACGCCAAGGGCGCAGTCGATGGCGGCGGGGGTCGTTCCCCAGTCCTCATGGAGCTTGAGGCCCACCGCTCCGGCGTGAATTTGCTCGATAAGCGGTTCGGGCCGCGATGAGTTCCCCTTGCCCAGAAAGCCCAGGTTCATCGGATAGGCTTCCGAGGCCTGGAGCATGCGCGCGATATTCCAGGCCCCCGGTGTGCAGGTGGTGGCATTGGTTCCCGTCGCCGGGCCCGTCCCGCCGCCGAACATCGTGGTGATGCCGGATGAGTGCGCCTCGTCAATCTGCTGAGGGCAGATAAAGTGAATGTGCGTGTCGATGCCGCCCGCCGTGAGGATTTTCCCCTCGCCGGCGAGCACCTCGGTGGATGCGCCCACCACCATCGTTTCGTCCACGCCGTCCATCAAATGGGGGTTGCCGGATTTTCCGATGCCGACTATTTTCCCGTCCTTGATCCCGACATCCGCCTTGACGATGCCCCAGTGATCGAGAATCAGAGCGTTCGTAATCAGCAAGTCGAGCGCGGCCCCCTCCCGGGTCTCGGTCGGAGACTGTCCGAGCCCGTCGCGCAGCACCTTGCCGCCGCCGAACTTCGACTCATCTCCGTACAC
>JAPYQX010000429.1 GCA_029937135.1 Nitrospinota bacterium | reverse complement strand
GTCCAGCGCGAGGTGGCGGCGCGCCTCGCGGCCGGGCCCGGCGGCAAGGAGTACGGCTCCCTCACCCTCTGGGTAGGTCACCGTTATAGCGTGGAAATCAAGTGCATTGTGCCCCCCGAAGCCTTCCGTCCCCCTCCCAAGGTGGATTCGGCCCTGATCCTTCTCAAGGCGCTAGATTCGCCCCGCGTCGAGGTCCCGGACGAGGAGGTCTATTTTGGGCTGATCCGGGCGGCTTTTTCCATGCGGCGCAAGACAATCCTGAACAATCTGCGCTCCTGGCGCCCCCCGGGCTCATCGAGCCCCGCCGGGGGCCCTCCGGGTGATGAACCACCCGACTGGCCCGGAATCCTCGAAACGGCGGAAATCGAGACCCGCCGCCGCGCGGAGACCCTCTCGGCCGAGGACTTCGCCCGCATCGCCCGGGCCATCACCCCCCGGGCTCCGGGCCCCTGATCTGTCCAACGAAGATGCGGATACTCCTCTACCGCTCCGGAGCCCTGGGCGACACCCTGCTCACCCTTCCCGCCCTCGACGCTCTGCGCCACCGCCATCCGCTCGCGAGCCTCACCCTCGCGGCCCATCCGGCTTACGGAGCCCCCCTCCTGGGCGCGGGGCGTATCGACACCCTCATCGACGCCGGGGCCCCGCCCTTTCACCTCCTGCACGCAGCCCCGGCGGACGACGACCTCGACCGCCTCCTCCGGGCCTTCAACCTCATCATCATCCTCGCTCGCGACCCGGAGGGCTCCGCCGCCGCCCGCCTCGGGCCTCTTGGAGCCCAGCCTCTGATCGTCCCGCCCTTTCCGCCCAAGGGGGACCGCCGGCACATCGCCGCCTGGACCCTCGCCGCTATAAAGGCGAAAATTTCGATCTCGCCTAGCGGGCCCGCCCTTTTAGCCCCCGATCCATTCATACAAACAAAGCAAATACAATCGGATGCCGAACAAACCCTCAACCATCTTGGCATATTCTCAAAACCCTTCATCGCCATCCATCCCGGCGGCGGAGGCCGCCCCAAATGGCCCTCTCCCGGCCCCCTCGCCGCCCTCGCCAGGGGCTTTTGCACAAAAACCGGCGCCCGCCCCCTCCTCATCGAGGGCCCGGCCGACGAGGTTCCCATCTCCGAATTCCGCACCGCATGGGGCGATCTCAAAGCCACCCGTGGAGAACCCGCGCCCACCGGGGCAGGTAATGAAATCCCCATCCTCTCCTCCCTTCCGCTTGACCTCCTCTCCGCCCTCCTCGCGCGCTCATTAGCCTACATCGGCGGGGACTCGGGCGTCAGCCACCTCGCCGCCCTCTCCGGCGCACCCACCCTCGCCCTGTTCGGCCCGGACTCCGACCCCGAGCGCTGGGCTCCTCTCAATCCGCGAGCTGAAGGCTCCGGCCCAAGAGCCGGGTGGATATCGTGGGATCGCATGGGCGAAGGAGTGGATGTGTTGATGCGGCTGGCGGGCGGAAGGCCTTAACTGGAGCCCGGTTGCGGTGTCAGTCCGGGGCGGACCCGTCTCTGTGAATTCACTGTTTAACAGGGAAAATATAGGAGATTTTTGCGTTTTTGGGGCTGAAATCCGCCAAAATCACTTGATTCGTCTGTGGATAAAGGATTTCAAAGAAACAGCCCCAAAAAAGGAACAGGGAATTATCAGAGAAATTGCTTAGTAGCCATCCCCGGAAATTTACAACTGGCAATCTCTAAAAACCTTTGAATATCTGATGGCCCCACTTTTATTGCGGAGCACGGGCATTAAGATCACATAAGGGCTTTAAGTTCCTACGTGATCAACATATCTATCGTTGGCCGACTATCCGGCGACGGGCGTGCACTGCAGGTCAGCCCTTACGGTTACCGGCCCTTTATAAGACTTCTTGATTGCCGTGATGGCGGCTTTCAACTTACCGCCCTTTGGGCCGATGTGGCTGACAATTAATCGCCCAACCTGGGCCGCTTGAGCAATACGCCCGATGACTTCCGGTGCGGCATGAAGCGCATTCTTGGCGCCGACAGGTGTTTGCATGTGCATAATCAGCACATTGCGTTTTTGGCGAAATCAACGAACGCCGGATTGGTGCCAGTTTGATCGGAGCTGAAGACAACTGATCCGTCACTTGTCTCCACTCTATAGGCGAGGGTTGGCATATTTGCATGCGGAATTCCGATTGCCGTAACCTTCACGCCTTTTCCTTCGAATACTGGCTGAGATTCTGTTTTTAATACATCGATGACGCCGACATCCAGACGCACACCGTTACGTTTCTTGGTTCCGAACGTACCGCCCATCACCATAAAGGCACCCGTCTTCGAATCGAACAGGCG
>JAPYQX010000428.1 GCA_029937135.1 Nitrospinota bacterium | reverse complement strand
CAACCCGCTTCACCGGAGCGCTTTCCGGCCAGGAGGTCCGCGAGAAAATCCCGGGTTCGGAGCGCGATGTCCGGCCATGAGAACACCTCCGCCAACACCCCGGAGCCCTCACGGAGGAGCCCCCGCCGCGCGGGATCGTCCATGAGCGCCGCCACAACGTCGGTGAGCGCCCCGGCATCCCCGAAGGGGACTGGAGCAAAGTTCTCACCCGCCCGAAAATACCGGGTGGCGATGTTCGAGGGGGTGCTCACAATCGGGAGTCCGTGGACGATGGCGGCCATCAGCGAGCTGCGCCGCGAGGATATCCCGCCTTCATACGGCGCGAGGAACAGGTCCGCCGCCAAAAGTATTTCCGTCACCCGCTCGGCAGAAATGTAGCCCGTCCAGATCACCTCGTCCGCCAAACCATGCGCCTTGGCCCGGTCCTGGAGTTCGGGATAAAAACCTCCGTCATCCTCGCGCCGCCCCCCAATCATGAACAGGCGAAACGCCCGGTCCGCCTCTTTCCATTTTCCCGCCGCCTCGAGGATTTGCCCGGCTCCCTTTCCCGGGTAGTAGAGCCCGAAATGCGCGAGGATCATACCATCCCCGAGCAAGCCCTCCTCGTCCCGCACCTTCCGGCGGGCCGCCAATCGAGCAGCCGCCTGGTCCCCGGGCGGTTCCACTCCGGCGCCAATAGGGACCTCCCAGAGCTTTCGCAGCGCCCAGCGCATGTACTTTCCTATCAGGTGGGTTATTTCTTCGTTCGTGCTGAGGATGGCCGGAGCGGTAGCGAGCATGAGGCCGGCCCCCGCCTTCGAGAGAAAGGTCGGCCCGCCCACGGTATGCATCGAGAGCGCGGCGGGCACTCCCGGCGCAAGCAGCTTCATCGCCGCCGGCAGGAGATGTATCCAGATCGGCGAGGGCGAATAAAGATCGGGGGCATACTGAATGAGCAGGGCGTCGATCTTTTCATCGCGCGCCGCCCGAGCGATTTTAGCAAGAGACCCCGGCCCCCACTCACGCACCAGGGGAATCACGCTTACGCCCTCCGGCTCGGGTTCCGGCTCTTGCGCCGCGCCACTGTAATCGAGACTTGTGAAAACCCGTACCTCGACCCCGCACCGTACCAGGGCGGGTACAAGTTTCTTGGTGAAATCGCCTATGCCGCAAGGCTCCCGGTTAGGGGGATAACTGGGGCTGAGGATACCAATCCGCACGGTGAACATTCCTGACGGGAGGCGGGTCCGGAGGGGGTCAGATTTTTTGCGAGTAGTTGGCTGTGGCGCGCGAGTCTCCCAGATCGGTGCCAAGCGCCGAGCGCAAATCGTCGCCGCTAATCGTCTCTTTCTCCAACAGTTCATCGGCCAGCGAGTCAAGATCGCTCCGGCGCCGGGCGAGCAAATCCTTCACGCGGCCAGCCTCGGCCTCGAGAATTTTACCCACCTCCTCATCCACCTCGCGCTGAGTGTCCTCACTGATGGGCTCCATGCCCGCCGGGGCCTGAAATCCGCCCCCCAGGAAAAGCGATTTCGGGCCGGAGCGCAGCGCGCGGGGCCCAAATCGATCCGTCATTCCGTATTCGGTCACCATCGACCGGGCCATGTCCGTCGCCCGCTGAAGATCGTTTTGCGCCCCCGTGGAGCCCTCGCCGAATACCAGCGCCTCCGCCGCCCGGCCACCGAGAAGAACGGCGATGCGATCCTCGAGTTCACTCTTTGAGAGAAGGAAACGGTCCTCGGTGGGCCGCTGAAGGGTATAGCCCAGCGCGCTAAGCCCCCGGGGGATGATCGAGACCTTTTGAACCGGGTCGGCACCCTCGACAAGCTCGGCCGCAATGGCGTGGCCCAACTCGTGATAAGCCACGCGGCGGCGCTCTTCCACCGTCATCACGCGGGATTTTTTTTCGAGCCCCGCGGCCACGCGCTCGAAGGACTCCTCGAAATCCGCCATTGTAACCGCATCGCGATCGTGCCGGGCCGCGAGCAAAGCGGCCTCGTTCGCCAGATTCGCCAGATCCGCGCCCGTGAGGCCGGGCGTCATTTCACCAATGCGGTCGATGTTCACATCGGACGAAAGTACGAGTTCCTTCGTATGAACCTTGAGGATGTGCTTGCGTCCGATCAGATCGGGACGATCGATGAGCACCTGCCTGTCGAAGCGGCCGGGCCGGAGAAGCGCGGCGTCGAGAATCTCGGGGCGGTTTGTTGCGGCCATGATGATGACGCCTTTCTTGGTGTCGAAGCCGTCCATCTCGACCAGGAGCTGGTTGAGCGTCTGCTCGCGCTCGTCGTGTCCTCCAGCCATCGGACCCGCGCTCCGGGATTTACCCAGCGCGTCGAGC
>JAPYQX010000055.1 GCA_029937135.1 Nitrospinota bacterium | reverse complement strand
TCCATGGACTGAAGGCTCCATGGACTAACAGGAAACACGTCCGATGGAAAAACTCATCATCACCAACTGCGCCGCCGACTCGCGCAAGCATGAGGGCGTACCCAAGCGGCTTCAGACGCCCGAGGCCGTCGCGAAGGAAATCCGCGAGAGCCATGCGGCCGGCGCCGCCATCGCCCATATCCACGGCACACCGATGAAACTCGAAAGCTGGGAGCCTCTCACCGAGGCGGTGCGCGAAAGCTGCCCCGAGGCCCTGATTCAGTTCGGAATCGCGGCAATGGGCTTGAAGGGGCGGGAGAAAATCATTCACCTCAAGCCGGACATGGCTTCCATCGCCCTGGGTTCGCACGATTTCGCGTTCGTGGACGCCGACCTGCTCGTCGAGCACTCGCGCCAGGAGATCGAGGGTCAGGTTCGCTTGTTCAACGACCACGGCGTCAAGCCCGAGTTCGAGTGCTTCAACCTCGGACACCTATGGAATCTGGCCTGGCTTCTGGACAAGGGCATCGTCGAACCGCCCGTGGTGATCACCATCTTCTTCGGTTGGCCGGGAGGCTTCTATTCGCCGGCGACCCTCAAGGAAATGCTCCACCGGATCGATCATCTCCCCGAGGGGTGTATCTTCTCGGTCAGCGTCTCCGGGCCCAGCCACAACGCACTCGAAACCGTCTCGGTTATCCAGGGCGGCCACGTCCGCGTGGGGACCGAGGACGAGCCCTATTACACCGAGGGGGTTCTCTGCGAAAATAACGCGCAACTCGTCGCGCGCATCGCGCGCATTTCCCGGGAGCTTGGCCGCGAAATCGCGACGGTGGACGAGGCGCGGCGGATACTCGGGCTTCCGGCCCGTTAGATGCACCGACAATGATGCATATCGCCCGCTACGGGCTCATTTCGTTTCATTCAAATTCATTCCAGAGGGCCGAACCATGCCGAAAATGACGGGAGCGCAATACCTCGCCGAAGCGCTGAAGGGCTACGGCGTAAGCCATATATTCTTTGTCCCCACCATCTTGAGTCACATGCTCGCCCAAATCGACCAGCGGGGAATCGATATCGCCAGGGTTCTCACCCACGGGGAGAAGGCGGCCGCCTACATGGCCGACGGGTACGCCAGGGCCTCCGGGCGGCCGGGCATATGCATGTCCCAAATCGTGGGCGGGGTGAATCTGGCGGCGGGGCTGCGCGACGCCTGGCTGGCCTGCACACCGCTCATCGCCTTCTCGGGGGGCAGCGAACCGGGTTCCCGCTACCGGAACGCCTATCAGGAGGTCGAGGATATCACCGCCTTCGACCCCGTGACGAAATTCAACGCCTGCGTGGACAGCGTGGAGCGGTTCCCCGACCTCCTGCGGCAGGCGTTCCGGGCCGCCACCTCGGGTACCCCCGGCCCGGTCCACCTTCGCTTCATGGGAAATCTCGGCCAGATCGAGCAGCAGGAAGCCGACCTCGAACTCATCGTCGAGGAGCAGTTCTCAAGCGTTCCACCCTACCGGCCCGAGCCCGAGGACGAGCATATCGCCCGGGCGGCGCAGATCCTCGGGGCGGCGAAAAAACCCGTCATCATCTCGGGCGGAGGCGTCCGCACCTCGGGCGCCGGAACCGAGATCGTAGCGCTCGCCGAAAAACTTCAGATTCCCATCGCCAATTCGATGAACGGAAAAGACACCGTTCCCGGCAACCATCCCCTCGCGCTGGGCTCCGCGGGTTCCTACCCCCGCCCGTGCGCCAACCAGCTTGTGAAGGAGGCCGACCTCGTCTTTTTCGTGGGCACCCAGACCGGTGGCATGGTCACCCACTTCTGGTCGGTTCCCCCCATCGGAACCCCGGCGATCCAGCTTGATATCGACCCCGAGGAGTTGGGAAGGAACTACCCCCTCCAGGCCTCGATCCTGGGCGACGCCAAGGTATCGCTCGGAAAGCTCATCGACGCGGCGGACGCCTCAACGGCTTCCTCCCGCAAGGAGTGGGTCGATCATTGCCAAAGCGTGGTCGCCGGGTGGCGCGCGGAACTCGCCCCGCTTCTCAACTCGGACGAAACGCCTATCCGCCCCGAGCGCATCTGCCAGACTTTCACCGATTTCCTTCCCTCGGACGCGATCGTCGTCGCGGACACCGGGCACTCGGGCATGTGGACGGGCGGCTATCTCGACCTGAACAGCTCGGACCAAAGCTACATGCGCGCGGCGGGCCATCTAGGCTGGGGCTTCCCGGCCTCGCTCGGGGCCAAGTGCGGCGCCCCTGATCGCCCCGTGGTTCTCTTCACCGGCGACGCGGGCTTCTGGTATCACCTCTCCGAAATCGAGACGGCTGTCCGCTGGAAAATAAACACGATCATTATGGTGAACAACAACAGCTCCCAGAATCAGGAGACCGCGATTTTCGATCAGGCCTACGGCGGCAAGCAGCCCGATTCCGGCCACGAGCTCTGGCACTTCGGAAAAACGAACTTCAAGGCCATCGCCGAGTCGATGGGCGCCTCCGCCATCCGGGTGGAAAAACCGGACGAGCTCCAGGGGGCGCTCGAGCAGGCCCTCGCTATCAAGGACGGCCCCGTTGTCCTGGATGTCGTGACGGACATCGAAGCGCTTGCGCCCAGACCGTAGAGCCCCTCCTCTGCGCCGGCAGACCGCAGCATGAGCGCGAGAGGGACCGGAAAGGCCCGCTACGATTACACACAGGGGCCCATCCGCCGAGGACTGGTTCGCCTCTCTGTTCCGGTATTTTTCGAGCTGATCTTCTGGAACATCGATTCCATCCTCGAGCTTTTCTGGGTGGGGCGTCTCGGCGCGACCGCGCTCGCCGCCATGTCGCTCGGCTTCATGGTGATCTCCGCCGTCCGCTCGGTGGGGATGGGGGTCCGCACCTCGGGCCAGGCCCTGGTGGCCCAGAGAATCGGCGCGGGCGATCTCGATGACGCTTCGCTGGTGGCAGGCCAGACAATCGTTCTTCAGTACATCCTTTTCGCGCCCATCGTCATTGCCGGCATCGCCGGGGCGCCGTGGATCATGTCCTTGATCTCCGCGGACCCGGAAATCATTCGCCTCGGAACAAGTTACCTGCGGGCCTCCTTCGCCGCGCTTATTTTCATCGACGGAATTTTCACCCTCGCCGCCATGTTTCGCGGCGCGGGGGAGCCGGGCTTCTCGCTAGCCGGCATGACGGTCAATTCGATAGTCGCGTTCATGACGATTCCCCTGCTCGCGTTCGGGGCGGGGCCCATCCCCGCGCTGGGAATCGCGGGCACCCCCCTGGGGCTCGGCGTGGGACGAATAATCGGCTATTCGGTCATGATGGCCTTTCTTTTTTCGGGCAAATGCCGCATCCGCCTGCGACTCGGCTACTTTATTCCCCGGCCCGCACACATTTTCCGGATACTAACGCTCGGCTGGCCCGTCGGGGGGCAAAATCTCCTGGAGCGGGGAGCGAACCTCGTCCTGATCGGAATTTTGTCGCCCTTCGGCGGCATCGCCCTGGCGGCGTGGGGGGTGGGCAACCGGGTAAGCCACATGAGCCGGATGCCTGGCTTCGCGCTTCAGGGCGCCGTGCGAACCATGGTGGGGCAAAACATCGGCGGAAACCGGCCGGACCGCGCCCGGAAGGCCGCCTGGGCCACTCTGGGGGTGGTATTTCTCATCCTTACGGCCACCACGAGCTTACTCTTCACCTGGGCGGAGCAGATTATCCTTTTTTTCGGAATGTCGGGGGAGGCGGTTCCCACCGGCGTCATCTGCCTCCAAATCCTTTGCGTGGGAACCGTCTTCGAGGGAACCCGCCGGGTCCTGTCTGGAATATTCGAGGGCGCCTCACAAACCAAGCCGCCCATGATCATCGAGGCTGTCATCCGGTGGGGGTTCCTGCTCCCCCTGGCCTATGCGGTGGGGGTGACGCTCGGCCATGGAGCGGAGGGAATCTGGTGGGCGGTCGCGGGCAGCCAGATTATCGGCGGGCTGGCGCTTTTTACGTGGTTCGTATTCGGTTGGCGGCGGCAGGCCTACCGGGGGGCACCGGGGGCCTAGATTTTCCCCGCCATGTATGCGATCAAATCGGCGGGAGTCTTTTCAACCGAAACAATCCGCCGAGCAACGGCGGTAAACTTACACCGGCGCCGGGTTAATTCAGAGGTTATCGCCGTGATTCTATTCTTCACCGCCACGCTGATCGGAACCCTCGCCTACGCGCTCGGTTCGATCTCACCCGCATGGTTTGCGGGCCGCGCGCGAGGGCTGGACCTTCGCTTCGAAGGGCTCGAGACACTCGACTTCCTGAACGCGGCGGCCGTACTCGGAAAACCTGTCGGGATGACGGTATTCGCGGCGGATCTCATCAAGGGATACATCGCCGTGGGGGCCGCCATGCTTTTCACCGACTCGGCCTGGGCGGGTCTTCTGGCGGGCGGCGCCGTGGTAGCGGGTCAAATCTGGCCGCTCTTCCACGACTTCGCCGGAGGAAGGGGAACGGCCACCTCCGCCGGGGTCCTGATCGCGGCCTCGCCCTGGACATTCCTGATTACGGTCACCCTCCTCGCCCTTCTCTCGGCCGTCACCGGGCGACGGGCGCACGCCGAGGTGCTTACCACCGTGTTGCTCCCCGGAGTCGCCATTTTGGTCGAGCGTGTCGATCTGGTGATGGTGTCGCTCGCCATCGTGCTGGCGGCGCTTTTAATCGTCCCCCGGTGGCGGGATGTCGAAGTACTCCTCGGCGCGCGCAAGGCAAAAGAAAACGGCGAGCCCGAAGACCCGCCGCTCGATTAATTTCTTCTTTACCCCAAAACACCGCAGCCCGCCGAAGCGCTAAACCTTCCCCAGCAAATAGTCGATTACTTCCCGCGCCGCATAGGAGGTCTTCCCATCCTTCAAAAAACGCGCGATTTTGTTGACATCGTTGCCGGACGTCACCAAAGGCAACTCGCGGTAACCCGACGCCCTCACCTGCGGCATGCCGATGTTGGCGAATAGTCCGTTGCAAAGGCACTTGCGGCCTTGGGTATTCTCCAGCTTCCCACTCTTCTTCGTATATTCCTCCACCGGCTCGGACGGGCAACGATAACAAATCTTCCCGTCCTCTCTCAGGTAGGTCTGGTGCAGATAGCCCAGATCGCATTTTCTGGGGCGGGATTCGTAGGTTTCCTTCTCCGAGTTCGTTCCTTCGAGCAGAACGACCTTGAACGGGAAGTTGGTGGGGGAGGCGACGGGATCGGTGAATACCTCGGCCTCCCCCCGGGTCGCCTTTTGGCACACCTCCCGCTTCAGTTCTTCGGCGAAGCCGGACTCCTCGCAGTAGGCGAACAGGGTTCCCGCCTGAACCCCGATGGCCCCCAATTCTCTCATTCTCTTAAGCGACTCGGGATTGGCGCAGGAGCCCGCCACCCAGAACGGAAGCCCCAGATCTTTGATACGCGAAAGATCGACGACATCCTTGGGGCCGTAAAGGGGCTCGCCTTGGTCGTCCAGCTGGAGCGGCCCGCGAGGCGGCGCGTTGTGCCCTCCCGCCGTGGGTCCCTCGATGATGAATCCGTTCACCTTCCCGGCGGATTTTTTTATCAAGGTCAGCGCCAGGGTGAACGAGGCGACAATCGCCAGGAATTCTGGGCGCTTGAGGGGGGGCAAATCCCGGGATATGAGTTTCCGGGGGTCGAGGTGTATCCTGAAACTTTTATCGCTCGGGGCGTCCGCCACATTAATGCGGAGAGAGGTTTCCCCGTGGCGGGCCAGCTGATCGAGCACACCGGGAATTTCCCTCGGGATTCCCGCCCCCATCAGAACGAAATCCACCCCGGCGAGCATCGCTCCGTAGAGGGAGAAGATATTGGGAAGCTGGATTTTTTCGAGGAGATTGACCCCGACCGGTCCACTGCTCCCCTCCTTCGCCAGCCACACCTCGACGAAGTTCGCGGCAACCGTCAATTCCTGAAGGCGCCTGCCCGGAGTAATGCTGTATTTGGGAATCGGCTTGTAGGGCTCGTCCGGGCCCTTGCCGCCGGGAATGAAGTACCATGAGATGATACGCTCGGCGATTTCGGGGACGGGAAAGTGCTCAAGCGCCCGGCACATGTTGCCGCCCGGATCGCCATCCTGAAGCCGCCGGGCAAAGATGAGATCGAGCGCGGTTCCGGAAACCACACCCATCTGACCGGTGCGGGCGACCGCGTTGGCCAGCCGCCAGTTGGATACCCCCGCACCCATGCCGCCTTGAATAATGACGGGGTAGGCTTTACCGGGTCCGCCGTTCCCGTTTTCTGGCCGTCTGAGCTTCGGTTGTGTGGCCTCAGCCGTAGAAACTTCCATATTAAAGCGCTCGCATTGTCCGGAAAGAAACCCCATCGAAAAAAGCGGCCTTCCCACAGGGGATGGGGCAGGCGAACTTGTCTTAACAATAATAAAACCGAAAATCCCTTATGTCTATTGGAGCGGGTCCATCTCGAACTTGAGCCTGGAGACAAACTCGCAGACCCCCGCCAACAGAGGCATTGTACGTGAAATGCCCCCCAATCCAAATACAAAAATGTACTCGATAGCGAGACGGCCAAAACACCTATACGGGAGGATATAGCCTCAAACCCACGTTGGGCGAGCCCGGCGCATGGACGAGTTTGCGGACAACAACGTCAGTCCACGCCTCTTTTTCGGGGTCATGGCTCTCGTGTTTCGGAAATTCGGCATTTCGCGCCTCGAGCGAGACAAATTCATAAAAAACGGAATGCTTGGCCCAGCCGGAGGCGGATACCAGCTTTCGGCAGCCGATGCACCCCGGGAGGGTCTCCATGCTAGGAAGACGCCACTGCGCGTACCAGGCGCCCAGTTCGTCCTCGTCCTCAAGCTTGCCGGAGTTGAAGCTGCCCATCTGCATGCAAGGGCCGGGCGTCATGTCCGCACTTCGCTGGCTCACCTCGGGACCGTCCACCCGCGCCTCCTCGGTGAAGACGCAGGAGCGCTCGCCGATTCTCCGGGAGAGCATGTCCTTCGTCTCGGCCGAATAGCTCTCGGCCAGTTCGGCCGGGGTCGGGTTGAAAAAAGGAGCCGTCGTTTCGGCACCGAAGAGAAGAATAAACCTGTCGCCGGAGGGAATGCTTGAATCCGGGGTATGGGCGAGACGGCCCTCGACGTTGTTGACGACTTTTTCCTGGGAGGCATAGTGCGCCGCCCAAAGGTAGCCAGGCCGCTGGCGGGCCTCGGGAAGATGAACTTCGTGAAACCAGGCGAGATATTCATCCCGCCCCTCGTCGGGCAAATTGTACCAGGTGGCCCAGATAGAACGATCCATGAAATTCTCCTGTCTTTTGGAAATGAAAACCGCTTGAAATTTATTCTACGCTTTGGGCCAGATTCGCCCCGCGACGCTGGGCGACCCCGGCGCGTGGGTCAGATAACGAATGACCCGTCCGGACCACTGCTCCTCGTCCAGCGACAATTCCTCGTGCCGCTGAAAATTCTCTTCCCGGACTTCCAGGGAGACAAATTCATAAAGTATCGAGTGCTTCGCCCACCCAGCAACCGAAACGAGCTTCCGCGCTCCGATACAGCCCGGCATTCGCCCCATCGCGGGGAGGCGATACTGGGCGTACCACGCGCCCAGGTCGAACTCGGCCTCGATAGAATTGGCGACAAAACTTCCCATCTGAATCACCGGGCCAGGCGTCAACCCCGGAGCGCGGCTCGCCACCTCGGGCCCGTCCACGCGCGCCTCCTCGGAAAAAATACAGGTGCGAACGCCCAAACGACTCCCAAGCATTTCACGGGTTTCGGCGCTTTGGCTCACCGCTAGCCGGACCAGACCGGGATTGCAGAAAACATGCGGCGAGGCGGCCCCGAAGAGCATGACGAACCGTGTCCCCCCGCCTACACCGCTCTCGCTGGTGTAGGTGAGTTTCTCCTTGACCTGGGACATTCGCGAACCGCCGCCCGCGACCTCGAAGTGCGCCGCCCACAGATAACCGGGCCGCCGGAGCGCCTCGGGCAGATGTACCTCATGGAGCCAGGCGAGGTAGTCATCCCTTCCCTCGGCGGGAAGGTCGTACCAGGTGGCCCAGATTCCCCGATCGATCGGCACAGCCCCTTGCCTTTCCGCTTATCCGGCCGCGGGCCAAAGCCGGGGGCCGACGAAAGGAGAGCACGGCGCGTGGATGACGAACTTATGGATCCGGGCGGTCCATGAGCCCTCATCGAAGCCTTCCTCTTCGTGGGGGATAAAATGCTCGTCGCGTGCGGCCGGGGAAGTGAACTCATAGAGTATCGAATGCTTCCCCCACCCGGCCGCGGCGGTCAGCTTGCGCGCGCCGATGCTGCCGGGCATCTTCGCCATGAACGGAAGCCGGTGCTGGGCGTACCACCCGCCGAGGATATGGTCGTCCTCGGGCTTGGCGACGTTGAAGTTGCCCATCTGGATATAGGGGGCCGGAGCCTCTCCCGCCGGGCGGGCCGCCGCGTCGGGGCCGTCCACCCGCGCTTCCTCCGAGAAAATGCAAATGTTCAACCCGCTCCGCCGGCCGACCATTTCACGGGTTTCCCCGCTGTGCCGCTCCATGACCTGGGGAATGGTCGGATTGAAAAAACTGTGCGGCGATTCGGCGCCGATGAGGAGGAGAAAATCCCGGCCTGTGCCGACCTCCCCCTCGCCCGAGCGCATCATGTCCTTGGTCACTTCGCGAAAGCGATCTCCCCCGCCCTCGTTTCGATAGTGCGCCGCCCAGAGAAAGTCCTCCCGGCCCGAAAGAACCTCGGGCAGGTGCGTCTCGTGGAGCCAGCCGAGGTACTCCCCCTCTACCTCGGCGGGAAGGTCGTACCAGAATGCGATGATTCCCCGGTCCATAATTCACCCCGAATGGAAATGAATAATTCAGTCAGCCGATTTCAACGCTCCGGCCGGACCCTATTAAACGAACACCGTACCCGCCTTATCGCGGTGGGAGCAGTTGCCGTAGGTAGCGATAAGCTCGGCAACCTCTGTCTTGCTGGGGTTCTCCTGCCCGTGCACCACTCCCGCCGGGGCGTAGCAAAAGTTCCCCGCCTCAACCAACTGGCGATCAGGGTTTTCGGGGTCGCCCGAGTAAACGTAAATGGGCCCCCTGGCGACATAAAAGGTAGCGTCGCAGGTGTGGTGGTGCATTTTATTCTTTCCGCCGGGGGGAATGATCGTCCGCGCCATCGTCATCACCGTTGTTCCGGTGGTCTCGTCGTTCACTCCCCAGAGGATGGTGTAGGGGGGCTCGTATTCCAGGTCCTTGTTCACATCGACGGAATTGATGATTATCATTGATTTTTCGTCGCTCATGACTGGCCTTCCTCTGGTTTGGGGTTCATCGGCTCATCACCGGGAGATGAAAACCCAGCCCCTCCTCGGGACGCCGGGTCAAACCGCCCGCTCCAGCGCCTGCCGGGATAGAACCTATCGGTGGCTTTCCGTGCCAATTGGATTTCCATTGCCG
Organism: Nitrospinota bacterium; assembly: GCA_029937135.1. Classification (GTDB taxonomy): domain Bacteria; phylum UBA8248; class UBA8248; order UBA8248; family UBA8248; genus UBA8248. The sequence continues at coordinate 2,984 of JAPYQX010000055.1, read as the reverse complement.
GGGTCGGGTAATTGGGGGATAATACCCTTAATCCGTTTAATTTTGAACCGATTGACGCATTTGGAGTGCTCATGGCCGGAGAAAGCCAAAAGAAGAATCAGTTCAGCCCGGTGATGGTCCGCCTCGAAGCGGTTCTCGCCGCGGCGCTGACCTTAATCGCCGCAGCGCTGTCTATCTTCATGCCGAACCTGATCGCCACGGGGGGCATCCCGGCCGCCCAGGATGTCACCACCCTCTCGCCGATTTTCTTTCCGCGCCTCGCCTTCGGTCTCCTCACCCTTTTGTGCCTGAAATACCTTGGCCAATCGATCCTCAAGCTCCGGGATATCTCCGGCGGCGGCATGACCGACGACGCGGATCGATTCTTGCGGGCGGCGCTGATGATGGCCATCGCCGCCGGTTACGCCTATTTCGTCACCGAGGTGGGCTACGGCCTGTCAACCCTCATCATGACGGCCGTGATCGCCGTTTTCCTCGATCTCCGGAAGTGGTGGACCATCGTTTCCGTGTCGATTCTCGTCCCCATCGTTATCCGTTTCATATTCGAACGGCTGCTTCTCATCTCTCTTCCCCGAGGCGAGTACGAATTCATCGCCGGCATCGAAGACGAGATAATGAAGTTTTTGTCCGACGTTTTCTTCGTCGGCTGAGGAGTTAACATGCTCGACTCGTTTATCGAGGGATTCACCCTTCTCCTCAGATGGGATACTTATTTTTATATTTCCGCCGGCCTCGTCGTGGGCATGTTCGTCGGCGCGATGCCGGGCCTGACGACAATCCTGGCCATGTCGGTTCTGCTCCCGGTTTCATTCAAGCTCGAACCCATGCTGGGCATCCCTTTCCTGGTCGGCGTTTACAAGGGCGGAATCTACGGCGGCAGCATCTCGGCCATCCTGGTCGGCATCCCCGGAACAGGCGCCTCCATCGCCACCACCTTCGACGGACCGGCCCTCACCCGAAAAGGAAAGGGGCGCAAAGCCCTCGAGATGGCGCTCTATTCCTCCACCATCGGGGATACCCTCTCGGACATATTCACCTTGGTCGCGATCGGCCCCATCGCCATCGTCGTTCTGCTGGTCGGACCGCCCGAGGTCTTCGCCGTCATCATCTTCTCCTTGGTCCTGATCGCGAGCGTATCGAGCGAGTCGGGCCTCAAGGGCGCCATCGCCGCCTTCCTCGGAATGGGCCTGGGCTTCATCGGCACCGACGCCACGACCGGCGCGACGCGGATGACTTTCGACATCGAGGCCCTGAGCGGGGGCATCCCGCTGATACCACTCGCCATTGGCGTTTTCGCCATCCCCGAGGTTTTATCGGCTGTCGAATCCCGGACCGTTCGCTTCATCTCCGAGAACATCGATCTCTCCAAGACCGGCGAACGGCTCAGGTGGCACGAGTTCAAGAAATCCATCCGCACTATCCTCCGCTCGACGGTCATCGGAACCGGCATCGGCATGGTGCCCGGCGTGGGCCAGGTCGTCGCCGCCTTCATCGGCTACAGCGCGGCGAAGCGCGCCTCGAAACACCCAGAGACTTTCGGCCAGGGCGAGCTCGACGGCATCGCCGGGCCCGAGGCGGCCAACAACGCCGTCAACGGTCCTACCCTCGTCCCGCTGCTGACCCTGGGAATTCCGGGTGACAACGTAACGGCCATTCTCCTTGGCGCCTTCGTTGCCCACGGGTTGCGTCCCGGACCCCAGATATTCCAGGAGCAGGGCCCCCTCATGTACGCCCTGCTCATCACCATCGTTTTGGCCAATATCCTGTTCATTTTCCTGGGCTATATCCTGCTCAAGCCCTTCGCGCGGGCGATTCAGTTCAAAAAGGCCTACCTTATTCCCGTCATTTTGTCCCTCGCGTTCGTCGGAACCCTCTCCACGGGGGCGGATTCGGACGTGATAATTATGGTGATCATCGGCGCCTGCTCGTATATACTGAAAAAATTCCAGTTTGATTTAGCGCCGCTGATCATCGCGTTCGTGCTCGCCGAACCGGTCGAATACCGGTTGAGCCAGACCATACTCTACGCGGACGGGTCGTTGTTTCATTACCTGTTCGTTCAGCGGCCCGTCGCCTCGGTGTTTCTCTCGGCGGCGATCATCTGGAGCCTTTACATGTTCATCGGTCCCTGGATACGCCGGCGGCTCAAGCAACAGCCGGCCTAACGCACCTGTTACGGAAAGGAGAACCAAATGAAACGTTCGATTTCAATGTTCTTCGTCGGCATGATCGCAGTCGCCGGCCTTCTGGCGTCGCCGATGGCCGCGTCCGCGGCTAAATACCCGACCCGGCCGATTACCCTTGTCCTGCCCGTTGGCGCGGGCGGAAGCCACGACCTTCACTCGCGCGGAATCACGAGCATCATCGCCGACATCCTCGGGCAACCGATGATCGTCAAGCTGGTGCCCGGCGGCGCCGGAATGAAGGGGACGGGATTCGTCGCCAAGGCCAAGCCCGACGGCTACACCATCCTCTTCACCCACAACGGTTTCGATCAGCTTGTGCCGCAGACGCGGAAAGTCCCCTTCAACACCATGCGGGACTTCAAGACCATCGCCAAAATCAATCACGGTCAGCCGGTCTTCATCTCCCTGGCCAGCAAGCCCTGGAAAGATATCAAAGGGCTCATCGCCTACGCCAAGAAAAACCCCGGCAAGATCAAATGGGGCCACAGCGGCGTCTGGGGCGCCGGCCACACCCCTTCAATGCAGTTCGTCAAGGCGGCCGGCATCAAGGTGAAGTTCATCCCGCACAAGGGCGGCGGCCCTTCACTGCGAGCCCTCCTTTCGGGTCAGGACGATGTGGGCATCGCATTCCCCACGCAATCTCGCCCGCACATCATCTCCGGGAATATTAACGCCCTGCTCGTCACCGGGAACAAGCGCCTCTCGGACAAAATCTTCAAAAACGTGCCTTCGGCCGGGGAACTCGGCTTTAACTCTGTCAGCTTTCAGATGGACCGCATCTTCATGGCACCCTCGAAG
>JAPYQX010000427.1 GCA_029937135.1 Nitrospinota bacterium | reverse complement strand
GCCGAGAGCCTTCGCCAGGGCCTGTCGTGCTTGCTGTCGGCAGGCTTCATCCACAAAAGGCCCACGATGTGCTGATTTCGGCATTTGCCCGAATTTCTCCCAAATTTCCTGACTGGTCGCTGCTCATTCTCGGCGAGGGCGATCTAAGGGGAGATTTGGAGCGGCAAGTGGGTGAACTTGGGCTCGCCGGGCGCGTTCAACTACCGGGCCAGACCGATGATCCTTATCGTTATTACCTGGACGCGGGCGTATTCGCGCTTCCCTCGCGCTACGAGGGGTCATCCAATGCCTTGCTGGAGGCCATGTCCTGCGGCCTGCCCGTTATCGTCAGCGATGCTTGTCCGGGTTCGACTGATTTGGTGGAAGACGGCAAAAGCGGCCTTGTGGTGCGGTCGGGGGATGTGGATTCCCTTGCCGGCGCTCTGACCCGCTTGATTGATGCGGAGGATTTCCGCGCTCGCCTGGGAGTGGAGGCCCGGGACAAAATTTCCCGGCTCCGCGATTCGAATGTATTCGCTGAATGGGAGCACACCCTTTTCGGCGAGATGTCTACAAATGATCCAAAGCCAGAGGGCAGCGTCTCATGAGATTGATGAAAAGGCTTCTCGAGGTTCCCCCCAAGGATTGGGGAAGGAAGGTTCAGGCCAAGCTTGGCCTGAGGCAAACCGATATCCCAGAGGTGGAGGATATTCTCAGCTCACGCAAGCATATGCGCCCTCAACGGCATTACGATTTTTTGAGCCGCTACGAGGCTATTCTTTCCGCGAATTGTTCATGGGAGCCGATTAGCTTCGATGGAAAGCGCGTTATCGAAATGGGCTCCGGTCCCGTCCTCGGATGGGCGGCCATGGGCGTGTTCCTGGGATGCGAGGAATATTTTTGTGTGGATCCATATTTTAATCCTAAAATTCTGGAGGCGCCCGCCTACAAGGATGCATATCTTTTGAACGTCTATAAAGATTTAAGCGCGTTGTACAGCCAGCGAATGACGTTTGAAGAGTTTCTTTCCCGGATGGACGAGCGGGTAGTTATCGTTCGTGAGGTATTGCTCGATAGTAATCTGGAGGGGAAATTTGATCTGGCATTATCCAACTCGTGTTTTGAACACGTCTTTCCTCTTGAGGAGACCATTGTCCGCCTGCACGAGCTGACAGCGCCGGGAGGGCGATTTATTCATCTGGTGGATTTTGGCAACCATCAGGGGACAAAAAGCCCGTTTGAGGGGCTTTATACGGTCACTCCGGAGGAACGCTTCGCTAAAAACGGCCGCCTGGTTAACCTCGCGCGCGGGAAAGACGTTTTACGCATCTTCAAAGAGGCCGGGTTCGAGGCTGTCTTGGTGCCGTATTGTCCGTTTCCCGAGTATTATAATGAGACGCCCATTTCTTATTGGACAGAGCGGTACACGGCTGAGGAGTTGTTCCTCAAGACAGCTCTCATCGCGGGTCCGGTGTCCGGGTAGCGGTCATACCTTTTACGCTCCCAAGTGGTGAATCAGTAAACGCCATCCCTTGTTGTTGAATTCGAGTTACCTCATTTAATTCAGGTGCCTGAAAATGTGCGGTTTTGTCGGTTTTTACGACTCCTTCGGATCGATTGAGAATATTGCCGACGTGGTTCACCGAGCGGCAAACACCCTTCGCCACCGGGGTCCGGACGATGAAGGGGAGTGGATCGATGCGGAGGCCGGGATAGCCCTCGGCCACCGGAGACTCTCGGTCATCGACTTGAGCGCCGAGGGTCATCAACCGATGGTTTCAGGCTGTGGCCGCTACGTCATCGCTTATAACGGTGAAATCTATAATTATCGCGATTTGGCGGATGAGCTTCGTAAAGAGGCTGGCGTCCGGTTCCGGGGGAGTTCCGATACGGAGGTCTTGCTGGCCGGAATCACGCATTGGGGTCTCGAGCGGACCCTCAAGCGCTCGAACGGTATGTTTGCCTTGGCTCTCTGGGATCGGCAAGAGCGGACGCTGTCGTTGGCACGGGATCGCCTGGGCCAAAAACCGCTCTATTTCGGATGGGCGGGCGGTGTTCTTTTTTTCGCTTCCGAGTTGAAAGCGGCCGAGGCGCATCCCGCTTTTCGAATGGAAATCTCCCGCCCCGGGCTGACCCTGTTGATGCGTCATGGTTTTATCCCGGCGCCCCATACGATTTACGAGGGTGTATCCAAGCTTCCTCCGGCTACTTATTTGAGTATTTCCTGCGACCGGCGTGGTCCGTTCAAATTGCCGGAGCCGGTACCTTACTGGTCGGCCGCCGATGCGTTTCGGGCCGGGTCTCAGGATTTATTTTCCGGGTCCGAAGTCGAAGCCGTGGACGAGTTGGAGC
>JAPYQX010000054.1 GCA_029937135.1 Nitrospinota bacterium | reverse complement strand
GCCATGGCGAAGGCGAAGTTTGAGCGGACAAAGCCGCACGTGAACGTAGGGACGATCGGACACGTTGACCATGGGAAGACAACGCTGACGGCCGCGATCACGAAGCGCCTTGCCGAGTCTGGCGGCGCCGAGTTTGTAGCGTTCGACGAGATCGACAAGGCGCCCGAGGAGCGCGAGCGGGGGATAACGATAGCGACGGCTCACGTCGAGTACGAGACGGAGAACCGCCACTACGCGCATGTCGATTGTCCGGGTCACGCCGACTATGTGAAGAACATGATCACGGGAGCGGCCCAGATGGACGGGGCGATCCTTGTGGTCTCTGCGGCCGACGGCCCGATGCCCCAGACGCGGGAGCACATTTTGCTGGCGCGTCAGGTCGGGGTACCGAACATTGTTGTGTTCATGAACAAGGTGGACATGGTTGACGACGATGAGCTGCTTGACCTGGTGGAACTCGAGGTTAGGGAGTTGCTCTCGGACTATGATTTTCCGGGCGACGACATCCCCGTGGTTCGCGGCTCGGCGCTCCAGGCGCTCGAGGGCACGGCGCCCGAGTGCGTTGACGAGTTGATGACGGCGATTGACGAGTACATCCCCCAGCCGGTTCGCGACATCGACAAGCCGTTCCTGATGCCGGTCGAGGATGTGTTTTCGATATCGGGCCGTGGGACGGTAGCGACGGGCCGGATAGACCGGGGGATCATCAACGTTGGGGACGACGTTGAGATAGTGGGAATCAACGAGACGGCCAAGACGGTAGCGACGGGCGTTGAGATGTTCCGCAAGCTCCTGGACCAGGGGCAGGCCGGGGACAACGTGGGGATACTTCTCCGGGGCACGAAGAAAGACGAGATTGAGCGCGGTCAGGTACTCGCGGCTCCGGGGTCGATACTCCCTCACACGAAATTCAAGTGCGAGGTCTACATTCTCAAGAAAGAAGAGGGGGGGCGCCACACCCCGTTTTTCAACGGCTACCGGCCCCAGTTTTATTTCCGTACAACGGACGTTACGGGCTCGGTGGTATTGCCCGAGGGCCGGGAGATGGTGATGCCCGGAGACAACGTAGCGATGGAAGTCACGCTGATACAGCCCATCGCGATGGAGCGCGAACTTCGCTTCGCGATCCGCGAGGGCGGGCGCACGGTGGGCGCCGGCGTCGTCACCGAAGTAATCGAGTAGGCCCCCGGGAAAGGGGAGACCCCCGATAGGGGGAGAGAGGCAACCTGAGGCACGATGAGCCAGAAAATTCGGATACGCCTGAAAGCTTACGATCACCGACTCCTTGACCAGTCGGTGACCGAAATTGTCGAGACGGTTCGCCGCACGGGTGCGGTCCTGGTCGGACCCATACCCTTGCCCACCGTTATCAGTAAATACACTGTGCTTCGCGGACCGCACGTACATAAAAAGTCCAGGGAGCAATTCGAAACACGTACCCACAAGCGCCTGGTCGATATCATGGACCCGACCCAGCAAACGGTCGATGCCTTGATGAAGCTGGAATTGGCCGCGGGTGTGGACGTGGAAATTAAACTGTAGGCAAGGAATTTAGACGATGGATTTTATTTTAGGCCGTAAGATCGGCATGACCAATGTATTCGCACCGGACGGAGGATCCATACCCGTTACGGTGGTGGAAGCGGGTCCATGCACCGTGATTCAGAAAAAGACGGTGGAGAAGGACGGCTACGATGCTCTTCAGCTTGGCTTCACCCCGAAAAAAGAAAAGGGCGTTTCAAAGGCGATGATGGGCCACTTCAAAAAGGCGGGCGTTCAGCCCTTCCGGGTGGTCAGGGAAGTTCCGTTCGGCGAGGGCGACGAGGAACTGGAGGTAGGCTCCATCCTCGATGCCACCGTTTTCGACCGGGGCGACCGCATCGACGTTACCGGCATCAGTAAGGGCCGCGGGTTTGCCGGAGGGATCAAGCGCCACGGTTTCAGCGGCGGCCCAAAGAGCCACGGCGGAATGTTCGACCGGGGACTCGGCTCGCTGGGAAACGCCGCCTCTCCCAGCCGGATCGTCAAGGGAAAGAAAATGCCCGGCCACATGGGGAGCGAGCGGGTGACTACCCAGAGCGTCCTCCTCGTTGATCTGATTCCCGAGGACAATCTGATATTTCTCCGGGGCTCGGTTCCCGGTGCGAATGGCGGCGTCATTCTTCTCCGGAAGAGCGTCAAAGGCCAGCGGGGCGGTCTTGAAGGGCTCCAGGAGCAGGTTCGCAGCCTGAATCCGCTGAAAGCATCCAAGCGCGCGGCGCGGGGAGGCTGAGGAATATCATGCCCCAGGTTGACGTGATGGATCTCGGAGGGAAAGTCGTCGAGCAGGTCGATCTTCCCGAGGCGGTTTTCGACGGTGAGGTGAAGCTCCACCTGATCCACCAGATGGTGAAGTTTCAACTCGCCAAACGCCGCGCGGGTACGCATTCGACAAAAACCCGCAAGGAAGTCACCGGCTCGGGGGCCAAGCCCTGGCGCCAGAAAGGGACAGGCCGCGCCCGCGCGGGCGACGTAAAGTCCAACATCTGGCGGGGCGGCGGCACGACATTCGGCCCCAAGCCTCGCAGCTATGAGCAGAAGATGCCCAAGAAAATGCGAAGGAGCGCCCTCAAGAGCGCGCTTAACCTGAAATTAAGGGAAGGAAAGCTGAAGGTGATCGTCGATTTCGAGCTTTCCGAGCCGAAGACAAAAACCGTCCTCGGGGTGCTGGATAAACTCGATGTGGCCGGCAAGACGCTGCTTGTGAGCAATGTCGATCAGCCGAACTTCCTGACGGCTGTGAAGAATATCCGGACGGCCAAGCCCCTCCGGGTCGAGGGTCTGAACGTTTACGACATCATGTGGCACGAGCATCTTTTGTGCACCAAGGGCGCCCTTGAGGCGATTGTGCGGAGACTGACGCCGTGAAAATGGAGCCTACATCGGTTGTTCGGCGGCCCTGCGTGACGGAGAAAAGCGTCATGGGCAGCGAGGAGGGCAACAAGGTCGTCTTCGATGTCGATAACCGTGCGAACAAGGTGCAAATCAAGGAGGCGGTCGAGCAGCTATTCAGCGTCACCGTCCTCAAGGTGAACACCATGATGATGCCGAGCAAGCGCGTTCGGCTGGGCCGCCACTTCGGTACGCGTGCGCCCTGGAAAAAAGCCGTGATCACCCTCAAAGAGGGCGATCATATTGAATTCTTCGAGTCGGCATAAAAAGCCTGGAGAAGAAGATGCCACTCAAAAAATTTAAACCGACATCGCCGGGCCGGCGTTTCATGGCCATTCTCACCCGGGACGAGATTACCCGGGACAGGCCCGAGAAATCCCTCACCCGAGGTATAAGCAAGTCGGGCGGCCGGAACAATCTGGGAAGGACCACGACCTTCTGGCGCGGCGGCGGACACAAGCGGCGCTACCGGTCCATCGATTTCATACGCGGTAAACACGGGATTCCCGCCGTGGTTCGGACTATCGAATATGACCCGAACCGCTCGGCCCGCGTGGCCCTGCTCGTTTACCGCGACGGAGAAAAGCGCTACATCGTCGCTCCGGACGGGCTTCAGGTCGGCCAGGAGGTCGTCTCGGGACCCGATGCGGACATCAAAATAGGGAACGCCCTGCCCATTAACAAGATTCCCGACGGGACGGTGTGCCACAACATCGAGATGAAACCGGGCAAGGGAGCGCAAATTGCCCGGAGCGCCGGAACCAGCGCGCAGTTGATGGCCAAGGAGGGTGATTACGCGACATTCCGCCTCACCTCCGGTGAGATGAGGATGATACTCGCGCGGTGCTACGCCACCATCGGCGAGGTGGGCAACTCGGATCATTCGAACGTCAGCATGGGCAAGGCGGGCCGTAAAAGGTGGCTCGGCCGAAGGCCTCATGTCCGTGGCGTCGCAATGAACCCCGTTGACCACCCCCTGGGCGGCGGCGAGGGGAAAAGCTCGGGTGGACGCCACCCGGCCACCCCTTGGGGCAAGCCGACGAAAGGCTACAAGACCCGGAGGCGGAACAAGCCTTCATCGAAATTTATTGTTCGGCGAAGAGGCAAGAAATAACCGTTTCGAAAGAGATGGAGGAGAAGGATGTCTCGTTCACTGCATAAAGGCCCGTTTATCGACGATCACCTTCGGAAGAAGGTCGAGGCCCAGGCTGGCAGCAACGATAAGCGGATGATTCGAACCTGGTCCCGGCGTTCGACGATAATTCCCGATTTTATCGGGTTTACGTTCGCCGTGCACAATGGGAAGAAGTTCATCCCCGTTTACGTGACCGAGAACATGGTCGGATTCAAACTGGGGGATTTCTCCCCGACCCGGACCTATCGTGGTCACTCCGGAATTACCAAGCGTCAGATTACGCTGAAGTAATCCGGTTGACTGAGGCGAAGAGATGTCTAAAGCGGTATTAAAACATTACCGGGCGAAGCCGAGGAAGACCCGTCAGCTGGCTGACATGGTCCGCGGCAAGAGGGTGTCCGAGGCGCTGACGCTGCTTCAGCTATCGACGCGGGCCGCCTCACGGGATATGGAAAAACTGATCCGCTCCGCCCTCGCCAATGCGGCCGATAGGGGTGAGAACGATGATCCCGATGCCTTGATTGTACAAAGCGTTACGGTGGACCAGGGGCCGACGCTCAAGCGTTTTCGTCCCCGGGCACGGGGCCGCGTGGGCAAGATCTTAAAAAGGACCTGCCACATTCAGGTCATTCTCGACGAATCGAAGTAGGGGAGCGCATATGGGTCAGAAAGTTCATCCAGTCGGTTTTCGAGTCGGGATCACCAGGGGATGGCAGTCCACCTGGTTCGCCAACGCCAACCGGGACTTCGCGGATCTGCTTCACGCCGATTTGAAAATTCGGAAGTTCGTCAAGGAACGCCTGACACATGCCGGTGTCAGCAGCGTGGAAATCGAACGGGCGAGCAACCGGGCGCGGATTAACATATGGACGTCGCGCCCGGGAATCATTATCGGGAAGCGCGGTTCCGAGGTGGATAAGCTCAAGGACGAGCTTCAGGAGCTCACGGGCAGCCAGGTCTACGTGAATATCAAGGAAGTCCGTAAGGCCGAGATAGACGCTCAACTCGTGGCGGAGAATATCGCCATGCAGCTTGAGCGCCGGATCGCCTTTCGCCGTGCGATGAAAAAATCCATCGTCTCGGCTATGCGCTTCGGGGCAAGGGGCGTAAAGATTCAGTGTTCAGGCCGCCTCGGTGGCGCGGAAATCGCGCGGACCGAGTGGTACCGCGAGGGGCGTGTTCCACTGGGTACGCTTCGCGCGGACATTGATTACGGGTTTTGCGAGGCGATGTCGGCCTACGGGGTAATTGGCATAAAGGTGTGGATCTTCCGCGGAGAGACATTCCGCACCCCGAAGAGGCGCATCGACATGGATGTGCCTTCGGGCAGGGACTCATAGGGAGCGGGTGGAATTATGCTTCAGCCCAAGCGGACAAAATTCCGAAAGCAGATGAAGGGCCGCACGCGCGGAAAGGCCCGTGCTGGAAACACCCTTGCTTTTGGGAGTTTTGGCCTCCAGACGCTTGAGACCGTGCGGCTCACGGCGCGCCAGATCGAGGCGGCCAGAATCGCCATGACGCGCCATGTGAAAAGGGCCGGGCGAATATGGATTCGTATTTTCCCGGACAAACCGATGTGCAAGAAGCCGGCCGAGGTCAGGATGGGTAAGGGGAAGGGATCACCCGAGTTCTGGGTCGCTCCTTGCCGGGCGGGCCGGATACTCTATGAACTCGACGGCGTTCCCGTTGATGTGGCAAAGGAAGCCCTCCGCCTGGCCGGGAGCAAGCTTCCTTGCAAAACGCGGTTTGTGACGGTTTCGTAAGGATATTACCCATGAAGATGACCGAAATCCGGGAATTGGCCGTCGCGGAGTTGGAGCAAAAAGGCCAGGAGTTGCGGACCGAGCTTTTTAACCTCAAGTTTCGCAAGGCGTCGGGTCAGCTGGACAATACGGCTCAAATCCGCAACATTCGCCGCGACCTGGCGAGAGTCGTTCATTCGAAAAACGAGAGGCAGGCCCAGGAGGCCGGCGCTTCTTCGGAGGAAAACTAGACATGGCCGACGAACGCGGCCGCCGCAAGGTGCGAAACGGAATAGTGGTGAGCGATAAGATGGACAAGACCGCTACAGTCGAGGTCGAACGGACCTATCAGCACACCACTTTCAAGCGCGTGGTGCGTAGACGGAAAAAGTATCTGGTCCACGACGGTGAGAATACGTTGAAGGCTGGCGACCGTGTGCGGATTATCGAAACCCGCCCGCTCAGCAAAAGAAAGCGTTGGCGGTTGCTCGAAATTATCGATCGCGTGGTTTAGGGCGTACCAGTCGGTTTATAGGAAATACGTAAGTTTAGGAAGTACATAAGAGGGATCGACCCGTGATACAGATGCAGACCAACTGCAGCGTGGCTGACAACTCGGGAGCCAAGCGCGCCCAGTGCATCAAGGTGCTCGGTGGCACGCGCAGGCGGTATGCTCACGTCGGAGATATCATCGTTATTTCGGTGAAAGAAGCCGTGCCCAACAGCCAGGTAAAAAAGGGCGAGGTTCGCCGGGCCGTTGTGGTGCGGACCACCAAGGAGATCGGCCGGGACGACGGCACCTATATTCGCTTTGACGACAATGCCGTTGTGCTTATCAACGATGCGCGCGAGCCGGTGGGCACGCGGATTTTCGGGCCCGTCGCCCGGGAGCTCAGACGGAAGCGGTTCATGCGGATCGTTTCCCTGGCTCCGGAAGTTCTTTGAGGCTTGTGGAATGGGAAAAAACATTAAAACGCACGTGAAAAAAGGCGATACCGTCGAGGTGATCGCGGGCCGCGATAAGGGAAAACGCGGGAAAATCCTTCACGTTTTAAAAAGCCAGAACCGGGTCATCGTCGAGAAGATAAACATGATGAAGCGCCACACGAAGCCGTCCCAGACCAATCAGCAGGGCGGCATCATCGAGCGCGAGGGTAAGATTCACATCAGCAATGTGATGCCCGTTGATCCGAAATCCGGAAAACCATCCCGGGTGAGAAGAAGACGCCTTGAGGATGGCACCCGGGTCCGCGTTACACAGCGCAGCGGTGAGCTGCTCGATACGGTATAAGGGCTGAAAAATGGCGTACATACCTGAAATGCTTCAGAAATATCGAGACAAGGTGGTTCCCGAACTTCAAAAAGAGTTTGGCTACAAGAACCTCATGCAGGTGCCCAGGCTGGTCAAAGTGACCCTGAACATGGGTCTGGGAGAAGCGGTGGCGACCGCCTCGGCTCTTGAGAAGGGCCTTGAGCAGTTGACGGTGATAGCGGGACAAAAACCCGTTGTCACAAAAGCGAAAAAATCGATTGCCAATTTCAAGCTCCGCGAGGGGATGTCTATCGGCGCGATGGTGACGCTTCGTCATGTGCCGATGTGGGATTTTTTCAGCCGCCTGGTGAATGTCGCCCTCCCCCGCGTACGGGATTTCCGGGGTCTGAGCCCCAAATCTTTCGACGGCCGGGGGAATTACAGCATCGGTATCCGGGATCAGGTGATTTTTCCCGAAATCAACGTGGATAATATCGACCACACGCGTGGGCTGGGTGTGGTAATCAACACATCGGCGAATTCGGACGAGGAAGGCAGGGCGCTGCTCCGTCTTCTTGGCGTTCCTTTTAGAGAGTCCTAGCAGGAGAGAACGTGGCTAAGAAGTGTTTGGTTGCGAAGCAGAAGAAAACACCGAAATTCGCCGTGCGGGCTTACAACCGGTGCCTGAGATGCGGGCGGTCCCGCGGCTACTTGCGCAGGTTCAAGCTCTGCCGGATATGCTTCCGGGAACTGGCCTTGAGAGGCGAGATCCCCGGGGTGACAAAATCGAGTTGGTAGACGGAGAAACGAACGAATGAGTATGACCGATCCCATCGCCGATATGCTGACCCGGATCCGCAACGGACTTCAGGCGGGGCACACGAAAGTGGAGATTCCGGGGAGCGGCATGAAAAAACAAATCGCCGGAATGCTTTATGCCCAAGGGTTCATTAAAAGCTACAACATGGTCCCCGGCCACCTGGGCCGCGACAATATCCTCGTGGAGTTCAAGGAAGACGCCAAGGGGGTTTTGACCGGGCTCAAGCGCATCAGCAAGCCGGGCCGCAGGGTTTATGTAGGCAATGAAGAGATTCCAAAAGTGTTGAACGGTTTGGGCATAGCCATAATTTCCACCTCCAAGGGCCTGATGACGGACGATGAGGCGCGTCAGGCGGGGGTGGGCGGCGAGTTTGTTTGCGAGATTTGGTGAGGGTTGTTCGATGTCGCGCATAGGAAGAATGCCGATCCCCATTCCTGACGGAGTGGAGGTGAAGATTGACGGCGTAATGATCACCGTGAAGGGCCCCAAGGGCACCCTTAACCGGGAGCTCCATCCCAATCCGAAGCTCGAGATTGTGGATGGCCGGATAATCGTTACCCGGCCCTCCGACTCGAGGCAGGATAAGTCTCTTCACGGCCTGACGCGCTCTCTTGTCGCCAACATGGTTGAAGGGGTGACGAAAGGCTATGAAAAAGAACTTGAGATCATCGGCCTTGGGTATCGTGTAGAGGCTGACGGCAAGGGGCTGATTCTCAATGTCGGCTATTCGCATACTGTGAAGATCGCGCCGATCGATGGGATCGATTTCGAGGTTCAAAGTGATCGGCAGCGCAATGCCATCAAGGTCAAAGGTATCGACAAGGAAGTTGTCGGGTTTGTCGCCGCGGAGATTCGCCGCGTGAAACCGCCTGAGCCTTACAAGGGCAAGGGAATCCGGTATGTGGGCGAATACGTCCGGCGCAAGGTGGGTAAAGCGGGCGTTTAGCCCGGAAGGGTGATTGGTGTGGCTAGAAAATCGAAACATGAATCCTGGCTCGGAAGAAAGAGGCGGGTGCGGAAAAAAGCCAGGGGTAATCAGGAGAAGCCCAGGCTCACCGTTTATCGAAGCGGGAAGCACATTTACGCCCAGATAATTGACGATGCCGCCGGGACGACTGTCGCGGCTGCCTCATCTCGTGAAAAGGATTTTTTGTCCTCGGCCGGCGATTCGAAAGGCAGCAACAAGGGCGGGGCCGATAAAGTTGGAACGTTGCTCGGCGAACGAGCCAAGGCGAAAGGCGTCGAGCGGGTTGTCTTTGACCGGAACGGTTTTCTCTATCATGGCCGCGTGAAAGCCCTGGCTGATGCGGTCCGCGAAGCGGGAGTGAAGTTCTAATGGCGGCAATGGAACCCGATAGAAGAAGACGGAGAAACAACAAAAAAGACGATGCCTCCGGCGACGAGCACGATATTGTAGACCGGGTCATTTATATCAACCGGGTCGCGAAGGTGGTCAAGGGCGGAAGGCGCTTTAGCTTCAGCGCCCTTATTGCCGTCGGCGACCGCAAGGGCAATGTCGGCATCGGCCTGGGCAAGGCGAACGAAGTTCCCGAAGCCATTCGGAAGGGTGTCGAAAAGGCGCGGAGAGCGATGGTGCCGGTGAAGCTGGACGGCGGAACGATTCCGCACCAGGTTATCGGCCACTATGGCGCCGGGCGGGTGTTCCTCAAACCGGCCTCGCGCGGAACCGGGGTCATCGCGGGCGGCCCGGTCAGAGCGGTGCTTGACGTCGCGGGTGTCCGCGACATCCTGACAAAGTGCATCGGGACCCGGAACCCGCACAATGCGGCGAAAGCGACGCTCCAGGGATTGAGGTCGCTCCGGACGATGGCTGATGTCATGAAATTGCGCGGCCTTGAGATGCCTTCGCCGGAAGAAGCTCCGGTCGAAGCTTAAAGGATTGAGAGAGGCGGAACCGTGCCGAATCAGGTGAGAGTCACTTTGCGCAAGAGCCCCATAGGCTACAACAAAAAGGTACGCGAGGTTTTGCGCGGCCTCGGGCTGAGGAAAATGAACTCGACTACGGTACGAACGGATTGTCCCTCGATACGAGGGATGATTTTCAAGGTGAAGCACCTTCTCGAAGTTGAGGATGTTTAGGCGCCGCGGAGTTTTGCGGCGTGGGAGGAATTTGGAAATTGGCTCCTGAGAACGATTTTACACGATTGGGGGACCTGAGGGCGACGCCGGGTTCGACGCGCCGGAGGATCCGTGTAGGCCGAGGTACGGGGTCGGGACACGGTAAAACCTCCCGCCGTGGGCAAAAGGGGCAAAAATCGCGGTCGGGGTATAAGAAGCGGCCTGGTTTCGAGGGTGGGCAGATGCCCCTCCAGCGGCGGCTCCCCAAGCGCGGCTTCAGGAATATCTTCAAAAAAGAGTTGTCCGAGGTGAATGTCGGGAAACTGGCGCGCTTCGATGCGGGCGCAGCGGTGGATGCCGCCGCGCTCAGGGCCTCCGGCGTGGTCCGCAAGCTGGGCGCCGACGGAGTGAAGCTTCTCGGAGTGGGTGCAATCGACCGGGCTCTGACATTAAAAGTCCAGGGTTGCAGCGAATCCGCCCGAAGGAAAGTGGAGGCGGCGGGTGGAAGCGTGGAGATCGTTCCTTATAAGGCCGAGAAAAAGGATTCCAGCGCGTGAGAGAGGCCAGCGTCGGAAATATTTTCCAGATCCCGGAGCTGAAGAACAAGATTCTCTTCACTCTGGCGATACTCGCGGTATACCGGGTCGGGGTTCATGTTCCCACTCCGGGAATCGATACGGTCGCGCTGGCCGCGTTTTTCGCGGAGCTCAGGGGCGGCGGAAGCACAATCATGCAGTTTTTCGATCTCTTCACCGGCGGCGCGCTCAGCCAGGTGACGATATTCGCTCTCGGAATCATGCCCTACATCAGTTCGTCCATTATCCTCGAGCTTTTGACGGTGGTCATCCCCCACCTCGAGCGGCTCAAGAAAGAGGGCGAGGCCGGGCGGAAGAAAATCAACCAGTACACCCGCTACGGGACAGTATTTCTTTCCACAGTCCAGGGATTCGGAATCGCCGTCGGCATCGAACAGATGCAGGCGCCGACGGGCGCGCTCGTTGTTCCCGATCCGGGATGGGAGTTCCGGGCGCTGACGGTGCTCACTCTTGTCGCGGGGACTTCATTTATCATGTGGCTCGGAGAGCAGATTACCGAGCGGGGAATCGGAAACGGAATATCCCTCATTATTTTCGCCGGTATCGTGGCGGGCCTCCCGAGCGCGATTATCAACTCCCTGCGCTTGATGGGCACAGGGGAAATCCTTCCGTTTGTCATGATTTTGCTCATCCTCGGTATGGTGGCCGTGGTCGGCCTGGTGGTTTGGTTCGAAACAAGCCAGCGAAGAATACGGGTTCAATACGCCAAGCGAATGGTGGGCCGGAAGATGGCTGGCGGCCAGGAAACCCATCTGCCCCTGAAGGTGAACACCTCCGGCGTTATCCCGCCGATATTCGCGAGTTCGCTCATTTTGTTTCCGGCGACCATCGCCCAGTTTTCAAATATCCCCTGGATGAACAACATCAGCCAGATGCTGACGCCCGGGAACGTCCTTTACGTGGTATTGACGGTGAGTTTCATCTTTTTCTTCGCCTATTTTTATACGTCGATTATATTCAACCCGATGGATGTGGCGGACAATCTTCGCAAGTACGGCGGATTCATACCGGGGAGGCGGCCGGGAAGGCCGACAGCCGACTTCATCGACCGCACCTTGACCCGGCTGACTTTCATCGGTGCAATTTACCTGAGTTTAATCGTTATTCTACCGACATATTTAATTCAGTGGTTTAACGTTCCCTTCTTTTTCGGGGGGACGGCGTTGCTAATCGTTGTCGGCGTGGCGGTGGATACCCAAAGGCAGATCGAAAGCCATCTCGTCATGCGCAATTACGAGGGTTTTCTTAAGAAAAGCAGGGCCCGTAGGAGGACGGTTTAGTTTTGAAAATAGTTTTGTTGGGTCCTCCGGGTGCGGGAAAGGGAACGCAGGGCGTCCGGTTAAGCGAGATGTACAATGTACCGCTGGTTTCCACGGGCGATATCCTCCGTAGCGCGGTGGCGGATGAAACGGTTTTGGGCAAAAAAGTGCAGGAAATCATGCGGGACGGAAGACTTGTGCCGGATGATTTGATTGTGTCCATTATCGAGGAGAGAATTTCCCGGGAGGATTGCCGCGAGGGGTTTATCCTGGATGGGTTCCCGCGGACAATCGAGCAGGCCGATGCATTGGAGAGGGTTTTGCCCGGAAGCATTGATGTAACGATATATTTAAATGTTCCGGCCGAGGTGGTGATTGTCCGGCTTTCAGGCCGTTTGACCTGCCGCGAGTGCGGAGCCGTTTATCCCAAGGGGGATATTTCGCTCTGCCCGGTGTGCGCCGGCGCCCTCTATCAGAGGGAAGATGATAAGAAAAGCACTGTTGAGCACCGTATCGGGGTGTATATGAAGCATACAGCGCCATTGGTGGAATTCTATCGATCGCACAACAAGCTCGCCGAGATTAGCGGGCTCGGCGACCCCGATAGCGTGTTCGAGCGGATCGAAGCCGAAATATCCGAGGT
>JAPYQX010000426.1 GCA_029937135.1 Nitrospinota bacterium | reverse complement strand
CCCGCTCCGCGCGGTAGAGTTATGAAACCGTCCGGGCGCGAACGGTGGGCAGCGCGTGAGGAACCTGTTGACGTGGTGGCGGGCGGGACGAAGCGGCCGGGTGGCCGGGCCCGCGGCTGGAACCGAGCCCGCGGTTGGGCATGAGCCGGCGGTTGATATCAATCAGGCTGGCGGCGCCATTCAGCTCCGCCTGCGGGGAAGGCTTCTCCGCCGGGCGGCCGTTGCGACCGGTGAGGACGGAGAAGGATGGGAATTCGAGGTCGTCATCGCCCGGCCGGGCCACTCCCGGGACGGCAGATGGTATCTCTCCCGCGAAGTCCTGAGCGAGGCGGCTCCGCTGTTCGAGGAGGCGCAGGCCTTCGCCAACCATGCGCCTGTTGATGGCCCGGACATCAAGGATCTCGTCGGGTGGCACAGGCGAATCCGGATGAGCGGGGAGGGCCTCGTCAGCACCTTCACCGTCTCGAAATCCGCCGAATGGTTTCACCGGATGGCGCACGACGCGCTCGAGCGCGGCATCGAGGAGCCCTTCGGTTTCTCGTTCGATGTTCTGGCCGAAACCGAGTTCCGCGACGAGGCCGGAAGGCTTGTTCTTCATTTCCTGAAAATCGTGGCCGTGAATTCGGTCGACGTTGTTCACAAGGGAAGGCTGGGCGGTGCGCTTTTGGGGCTCGCCGCCGCCGGCCCGGGCGCAGGCGCGGAACTCTCCGCTCCAGGCGTCTTAAATGCAGATATGGAGGTCAAGATGTTTGAAACGCTGTTTGGAAAGTTGAAGGCTTCGGTGCCCGAGGTGGCGGCAAAGCTGGGTGGCCGGTGGACCCCGCAGCAACTCTTCGCGGCTTGTGAGGACGCGGGCCTTGAGTGGGAACTCGCTGGCGGGACCGGTGGCCGTGGTGTCGATAGTCATGGCGCCGATTGCCGGGAGCTTCTGGCCGTCCGCCTTTCGGCGTCCGCGCTGCCCGAGGCGGTAAAAGAAAAACTTCGCGCCCAGTTTGCCGGACGGGCTTTTTCGGAGAGCGAGCTCGATGAGGCGATTCGCCTGGAGTCCTCCACTCTCGAAAAGCTCACGGCAAGCGGCGCCTTGCGCGGCTTCGGGACGAGCATCGAGGTCGTCAGGGACGAGACTGACCGGAAGAAGGCGGCCCTGGACGGCCTCTTCGACAAGACGCCCCGGACGGTGGACGGCCAACGCCCCTACCGTTTCCTGAGCGAGGGGTTTCAGGACTTCACCGGCTACCGCCTCACGCCCCAGCGGTTTTTCGCCGAGACGTTTCATTATCACTGGGCGTCGGAGGACTGGAACGGCGTCCGGCGGTTAAGCGCTTCGCTCGACACGAGCACCTGGGGCGAGGCCTTCGGCGATTCGATCCGCAGGGCGATGCTTAATGATTTCAGGGATGATCGCTTTCAGGCCTGGAAGAAAATCGTCTCCTCGATCATTCCGGTGAAGGATTTCAGGACGAACCGCCGGGTCCGCGTGGGCGGCTACGGCGACCTGTCCACCGTCTCCGAGCAGGCGACCTATCCCGCGCTCACGTCCCCGGCGGACGAGGAGGTGACGTATGCCGTCGCCAAGCGGGGCGGAATCGAGGACCTGACCTGGGAGATGATCCAGAGCGACGAATTGATAGGAGGGATTTTAGGGGGTTCGCGTATGCTAAGAGCAGTCAATGATTTCCGGCGGGAAGTATTGAGTAGCTTAGATTTTACTCTAAATTGTTGTGAGCGTGAGAAATATGGAATGACACTAAGCAACCGCCAGCGTACTCCCAAAATGCTCCCGCTGATCGCGATGGGGCCGTTGCGGCCCCTCCCTCCCCACAACACAGCCGCACCAACCTACACCACCGCCTCAAATGCGTTATCAGGCGCAAATTACTAATTCGCCATGCACAGGGGACGCTTGTGGTTAAATGATGGTTCTTGTGTAAGGAGAAGGCCTGAGCGTGCGGGTCATGTATGGGCCTATGACTTCTGTATAGATAGAACCAGTGATGGTCGCCCCATCCGGCTGCTCGTGGTGGTGGATGAATTTACAAGGGAGTGCCTCTCGATTGATGTGGCCAGGAAACTGAGTTCAGGAGATGTGCTGGAGCGATTGACAGAGCTGTTCGTAGCAAGGGGGCTTCCGGACTATATCCGTTCGGACAACGGGGCTGAGTTCACCTCTCGCCGGGTGAGGAACTGGCTCTCACGTCTGGGAGTAAAGACACTCTTCATCGAACCCGCCAGCCCCTGGGAGAATGGGTATGTCGAATCTTTAAATGCAGAATTCCAGGATGAACTATTGAATCTGGAGAGATTCGATACGCTTCAAGAGACAAAAGTACTG
>JAPYQX010000425.1 GCA_029937135.1 Nitrospinota bacterium | reverse complement strand
GCGCATGGGTTTCGTGGTGGGAAATCCCCTGATAGTCGAGGCGCTGAGACGGATTAAAAGTTATCTCGACTACGGGGCCTTTCAACCCATTCAGATTGCATCGATCATCGCCCTGAACGGGCCGCAGGATTGCGTCGATTCCATGCGTCAGACCTATCAAAGCCGGAGGGACACCCTGTGCGAGGGTCTTGGCCGGATCGGCTGGCCCGTAGAGAAACCACGGGGGACGATGTTCGTATGGGCTGAGATCCCCGACGCTTTCAAGGAAATGGGGTCGCTCAAATTCGCGACCTATCTGATGAAGGAAACCAATGTCGCCGTTGCCCCGGGAATCGGTTTCGGGGATATGGGCGATACTTTCGTACGCTTCGCTCTTGTCGAGAACGAGCACCGAATCCGTCAGGCCATTCGGAACCTGCGCCCGCTGATCGGGGGTGAGGTCGCGAATCGCGCGGCGGGTTAGGCATACCCCCCCCCTCATTTTCGGTTTGGAACTCATGGATAAAATTAGAATTGGCATTTTAGGCCTGGGCACGGTGGGCTCCGGGGTGGTTCGTCTGCTGAACGAGCAATGCGGGCTGATTCAGCGTCGGCTCGGCGTGGAGGTGGTGATCACCCGCATCGCCGACAGGAGCGCGCACCGAAAAAGCGCGGAGGGCGTACCTGGAGATGATCTGAACACCGATTTCGACGGTCTGATCGACGACCCGGATATCGATATTGTCGCCGAGTTGATCGGCGGAACCGAGCACGCCCGCCGCCATATTTTAAGGGCCCTGAAAAACGGCAAGCCCGTCGTCACCGCCAACAAGGCGGTGCTCGCTGTCCACGGCGAAGAAATATTCGCCGCCGCCGAGGAGGCGGGCTGTCCCCTAGGATTCGAGGCCTCCGTCGCCGGAGGAATCCCCATCGTCCGGAACCTGCGCGAGGCGTTCGCGGCCGACCGGATAGAGAGTATCGCCGGCATCCTCAACGGGACCTGTAATTACATTTTGACCGAGATGACCGAAAAAGGCGCGGCGTTTGGCGCGACCCTGAAAATCGCCCAGGAGCTGGGCTACGCGGAAGCCGACCCCGCCTTTGACATCGACGGCGTGGACGCGAGCCATAAAATCGCCATCCTCGCGAATCTCGCCTACGGCACCCCGGTTAGCCTCGATACAATCCCGACCGAAGGTATTCGCGGCATCGACGCTATTGATATCTCCTTTTCGCGCGACCTGGGATTCCGCATAAAGCTCATCGCCATCGCCCGCGAGACGCGGGGGAAACTCGACATCCGGGTGCATCCGGCCATGCTGCCCGAGCATCATCCCTTGTCCCAGGTCGGCGGGGTTTTCAATTGCGTGGCCGTTGTCGGGGCCAACGCCGGCCCCC
This sequence comes from Nitrospinota bacterium, assembly GCA_029937135.1. GTDB lineage: Bacteria > UBA8248 > UBA8248 > UBA8248 > UBA8248 > UBA8248. The sequence goes on along the minus strand of JAPYQX010000425.1, from coordinate 957 downwards.
AGGCTTTCATCGGACAAGGCGCCGGTTCGGCCGCGACGGCCAGCGCCGTTGTGGGAGATATCATCGAGATCGCCCGGTGGCTTCGCGGCGGCAGCGGCCAGTCGCGTCTTCCCGTGGCGGCGTTTCTGCCGGACTCCCGGAAGCGTCTTGATATTTTGTCGCCGAATGAGGTGAGGACACCCTACTATATCCGTTTCTCCGCCCTGGACCGGCCCGGTGTCCTGAGCCGAATTTCAGGGGTTTTCGGAAACCACGACATCGGTCTTGAGACGATCATTCAAAAGGGCAGGGCCGGCCGCGACGATCATGTGCCTTTGGTGATCATGACCTACGAGGCTTCCGAGGAAGACATGCAAAAAGCCCTCGGGGATATTTTGTCCCTCGATGTGGTGTCGCCGGAATATACCCTTTTGCATGTGGAATCGGGCGGCGCCCGGTTCTCCTGAAAATTCAAAGTCAGGATTCTCGAAGAACGGATTTTCGAAACCCCAACTGTCAAAGGAATCGTCGTGAAGGTCCTCGTTCTCCTGGGCTGTGGAATGGCCGGTGAATCCTTGCCGGAGTTGGAGGGACGAACTTTCCTCGAGACCGCGGATACGCCGGCGATGGATCGCCTCGCCGCTGTGGGTTCGTCGGGTGGATGGCTGTCCGCTCCTGTCTCCACCTCGCCCGGCACTTCACCCGGCGCCGACACCACCCTTTACGAAATTCTGGGATGCCCCCTAAGGACGCCCCGGGGGCCGCTCGAGGCCGTGGGCTCGGGCATTGGCCTTCGGGACGGTGAGATTGCCTTCAGGGCGAACTTCGTTTGCCTGAGGCCCGGGGCGACAAACGTGGTCATGTTCGACCCCGCCGGGGGCGGGATAACGGACGAGGAAGGCGAAAATCTGTCCGCCCATATCAGAAAAAACCTTCTCCCGGACCCGGACGAGGAAATCGGATTTCACTCCCTCGGGG
>JAPYQX010000424.1 GCA_029937135.1 Nitrospinota bacterium | reverse complement strand
CTGGGAGGCCGAGGCGCTTCAGACGGCGGAGCCCCTCCTCGCTTCGCTGTCGGCGTGGTCCGGGCGGCTGAGCCTTCTCGGCGGGGGGGAGACGCCGACCGCCTATCCGGGCCGGGATCGGATCGCCGACTGGATTGGGGAGGCGCTTGATCAGGCTGTCTCCAGTGCGGGAAGCGCATTCGGCGCGGGTGACGGGGGAGGTGAAGACTCGGCCGTATCACAACCGGCCGCCCGGCGGCTCGCGGTGGGGGGCGACACCTATCTGATGTTCGGGGTGGATGCCTCCGCGCCGTCAGAGGCGGTCTCTATCGAGTTGGCCCCGCCCCGAGAGGAGGAGGAGGCCAAAATCATCCTCGCGGTTCGCTTCGACCTCTCGGAAGGAAAGGACCTGCTCGCGGCGGTGCGGCTGGCGCTTCAGCCCGACATCCGGGCCGATCTGTTTCTCCGGGGGGAGGAGGGCCGCTGGCGCTTCGCCGCCTCGCGCTACCTGCAGCCCGGCGAGGGCCACCGCGCGGCCTGGGCGGGGCTTGTCCTGACGTATCTCCGCGAGAAGTTCGGGGGCGAGGAGGACCGGGTCCGCCTGGCTATTCTCAAGGCGCTTAAAAGCCAGGTGTAGCGCCCTCCCGTCAGGAGAGGGCGCTACACCTGGCAGGAGAGGGCGCTGTCCGGGGTGTCGCCGTCTCAGACCCGCACCCGCCATATCGCCGCGACGCTGATGAGCCGCGTCGCCGCCATGATTCCGAAAACCCAGAGCCATCCGTTCGGGACGGACAGCGAGAGCCAGCCGAAGAACCAGGCCTGAATCGCCCCGTAGATATAGCCGTGCGCGTCGAGCACGCCCGAGGCCGTCCCGGCGAGCCGTCTTCCGCCCAGGTCCACGGCGAGGGCCTGGATGGGCGACATGTTGACGAAGAATCCACCCACGACAAGAAAAAGGACGGCGAGGGGGATGCTGTCCGGCGGTATGAGGGCGATTCCAAGGACGGCCGCGCCGCTTAAAAGACCGGCGATGATGATGACGATCGAGCGGTTGCTCCCGAAATATTTATCCGAAATATAGCCGCCGCAGATGGGCCCCCACATGTAGCCCAGCGGGTAGGCGAGGGTGACCCAGCCCATCTCCCTCAAGTCCATTCCCCCGACCTGGGCGTAGTAGACCGGAGCCCAGGAGACGATTCCGTAGCGCACCACATTGTCGAGGCCCTTCACCTGGCAGGCGACAAAGAAGCGCCAGTTCGAGAGCAGGTGGATATAGGCGCGCATACCGCGCAGGTTGCCCTCCGAGGAGGTTTCGGCCTTGATCGATACCTCGTCGGATTCGGCGTATTCGGGGAGACCCACATCGCGCGGCTTGTCCCTTGCGATGAAATAAAACGCGATGCCGAGCAGGGAGATGAGCATCGGCGGATAACGCAGCGCCGCCCGCCAGCCGAAATTCTCCGCCACCCAGGGGGTCACGATCCAAACGACGAGCAAGGCAAAGCCCGCCGCCGTTCCCACCATCCCCATCGCCCGGCCACGCTCCCGGCGGCCCCACCACTGGGCGATGATTCCGATGCCGGGCGCCCAGGTGGCCGCGTTCGCGAACCCGACGAGGGCCCAGGGGATAAGCAGGCCGTTGATCGAGTTTCCGTAGCTGGTGATGTAGTTGAAGACCCCGGTTCCGAGGGCTCCGAAGAGGAGTATGCGCCGGTAGCCGAAGCGCTCGGCGAGGCGGCCGTGAATCAGGTCCCCGAATGCGAAGCCCCAGAACATCCACGAGTTAATCCATCCCGTATCGGCGCGGGTGATCCCCAGCTCGTTGATGATCTCGGTCTGGATGAGGCTGAAGTTGAAGCGCCCCATGTAGTTCATGGAGTAGAAGAGGCAATAGGCGATCAGGACCCGCCATTTCCAGACATGATAGAGGTCGGGCAGGTCCTCGAAGCGGACCTGGGTGGCGGGAGCGTCGTTTTCCCGGGCGCTCATGCCGGCGGGGGATTCGTTGACGGGTGCAAGGTGCGGTTGCCCTCGGATGAGACGGTTTCAGGGGCCGGGTCCGGCTGGGGTCCTGTAATCGAGGGGGCGGTTATTGATAACCCGGTTATTTCAGAAGATCGGCGACGCCGGCCGAGGAGGTGAACGACTCGCTCGAATCGTTCTCGATCTGCACGAAATTAGGAGCCTAGGCACTTATCTCCAGAAGATGATAGTTCTTTTTCCCTTTTCGCAAAAGAACGTAGCGGCCGAAGAGGAGGTCATCGGCTGAAATTTCGGCCCCTTCCTCACCAATTCGGTTGTTGTTCACATAAATCCCACCCCCGGCGAGGTCTTTCCGGGCCATGGAACGGGACTTG
>JAPYQX010000423.1 GCA_029937135.1 Nitrospinota bacterium | reverse complement strand
GGCCAAGTCTGAAGCGCCCGCGGCCAAGTCTGAAGCGCCCGCGGCTGAATCAGCGCCTGCGGCTGAATCGGAAGCCTCTGCGGCCAAGCCGGAAGCGCCCTCTGAGTCAACCGAGAAGTCCTAAGATTCCCCTTTCGATTTGAGGCCGATTCCGGACCGTTCCCAGTCTCCCGCGCCGGCGTCTAGCCCGCTCCCGGCGGGGATGGAGCCTCAGCGCCATGTTTGAAAAAATCGATCAGATCCTTGAAAAACACAAGATCCTCGGTGAGCGTCTCTCCGATCCGAACCTGATAAAAGACCGCAAAAAATTCGAGCAAACGGCCCGTGAGCATAAAGAGATCACGCGGATCGTCGATATTTACGACGAGTGGCGCTCCTGCTCCGGGACGCTCGCCGATGCGCGTCTTCTTCTCGACGATTCCGACGCCGAGATTGTCAGCCTGGCGAAAGAGGAGATTGAGGAGCATGAGCCCCGGCTCGAGGAAATCGAGCTCCGCCTCCGCCGCCAGATGCTTCCCAAGGATCCCAACGACGACAAGAACGTTATCATCGAGATACGCGCCGGCACCGGCGGGGACGAGGCGGCGCTTTTCGCCAGCGATCTCTACCGGATGTATGCCCGCTATGCGGAAAACCGAAACTGGGTTGTCGAGGAGTTGAGCCGGAATGAAAACAACCTGGGGGGGATGAAGGAGGTCGTGGCCCTGATCAAGGGCGCGGGCGCCTATAGTCAGCTTAAATTCGAGAGCGGCACCCACCGCGTCCAGCGGGTCCCCGTCACCGAGAGTCAGGGGCGAATCCATACTTCGGCGGCGACGGTCGCCATTCTTCCCGAGGCCGACGAGGTTGAGCTGAAGGTTCCCGAGACCGATCTGAGAATCGATGTCTACCGCTCGTCGGGGCCCGGCGGCCAGAGCGTGAACACCACGGACTCGGCGGTCCGGATCACCCACCTGCCCAGCGGCCTTGTCGTCACCTGCCAGGACGAGAAAAGCCAGCACAAGAACAAGGCCAAGGGGATGAAGATTCTCCTGTCGCACCTGCTTGATATGGAAACGCGGAAGCAAAACGAGGAGCGCTCCGCCGAGCGCAAGAGCCAGATTGGCTCGGGCGACAGGAGCGATCGGATCAGGACCTATAATTTTCCCCAGGATCGGGTGACCGATCACCGCATCGGCTTCACCCTGCACAGCCTCGACAGCTTTCTCGAGGGCGATATCGGCGAAATGGTGCGCCGCGTGATCGAGACCCGCGAGGCCGAGCGGCTAGCGGAGTTCGACGAGGACGATCCGGAGGAAAAGGCCGAATGAATCTTTTGACGTTAAAGGAATCCCGGTGGCCCGCGGGCTCCGTGGGCGCTGAATCCGGGGATTTAAAGCGCCGCCTGGGCGCGGCGGGGATCGAGGGCGCGGCCAGCGATGCCGCCGCGCTGCTTTGCTGGGCGCTGGACTGTGATCGATCCTATCTCGTGTCACGGGGTGAGGAAGCCCTGCCTCCCGGGGCGAAGGCCCGGCTCTCGGAAGCGGTATCGAGGCGCGTGAGGCGGGAGCCGCTGGCCTACATCCTCGGCGAGCGGGAGTTCTGGTCGCTCTCCTTCAGGATGGAACCCGCCTGTCTCATTCCCCGGCCAGAGACCGAACTTCTTGTTGAACGCGCCGCGGCGCTTCTGAGCGGAGTGGCCGCGCCGCGCATCCTCGACCTGGGGACGGGCAGCGGAGCCATCGGCGTGGCCCTGGCGAAAGAGCTTCCCGGCGCCCGCGTGGTGGCGGTGGATTCAAGCGCTCCGGCCCTGGAACTGGCGGCCGGGAACGCGCGGCGAAACGGGGTGGAGGGCCGCTTCGAGGCTACCCACTCCGACTTGTTTGAAGAAATCCCGGGGGACGCGCTATTCGACGCCGTGGTCTCGAATCCCCCCTACGTTCCCTCATCGGAAATCGGTGGTCTGATGCCCGAGGTGGCGCGCTACGAGCCCCGCGAGGCCCTCGACGGCGGTCCGGACGGAATGCGGTTTCTTCGCCGTATTGTTCATGAGGCTCCAGCCCGACTGAAAAGAGGGGGGGTACTCCTCATGGAGATGGACCCCGCCCAGATTTCCCGGTGCGTGGCCGAAATGCGCCTCACCCGAGCCTATGGAGAACCGGCGGTCCGCCGGGATCTTGCCGGGCGGGAGCGCGTCATCGAAGCGGAAACGGTGTAGACAGTGGACCAATTCCGGATTCACGGGGGAAAGGCCCTTCGAGGAGGTGTCGAGGCGGCGGGCTCGAAGAACGCCACCCTCCCGATTCTGGCGGCCTCCCTTCTCGCGGACGGCCCCTGCCGGTTGTGGCGGGTGCCCAACCT
>JAPYQX010000053.1 GCA_029937135.1 Nitrospinota bacterium | reverse complement strand
GCGGCTCGACAGGAGGACGGGCGAGGTGTACCGGTGTTTCGCCACCGGGGGGGGGTACGGTGGGATTTGCAGGCAAGCCCGGTTTTTCGACCCCGGTGATTCTGAGGATCACAGTAGCGGCGGGAATAAGGCGGGGCTGGGGCCGGGGGGAGGCTCTGCCCGTGCGGAGCCAGTGAGGCGTTTCATTTATCCGGGTTGCCTGAAAATCGGCCGGGCGGCACCGCCGCCGGAAAAATATATCCGGTGTGGATGCGCTGTTTTCCAATTTTTAATCAAAACAATTGATTCATAAGGCGATATATCAACCCGGTGATTTGGCCCTGCGTGGGTGTTGCCGCTCCGAATGCATCGTCCGTGGTGGTATGATGCCTCGTTTCGCCAGCAAAGAAATTTTCTTTTAAGATAGTCGCCTGGGAGATTCGGTTTATGCGCATTTGCACTTTCAGCCTGGGGGGCGGCCCTCGCGTCGGGGCTCTTTTCGGCGAGGAGATTGCCGACCTGACCCTTGCTTTCGCCCTCTCGCTCAAGGATGCCGATCCGGGCGAAGCCATCGAAGCCGCCGAGGAGCTTGTCGCGCCCACTTGCGAGGAGCTTGTCGAGGACCCCGAGACCACCCGCCTTATCGCCGATAGCGCCATCAAGGCGCTCCGCGCGCTCAAGCGAAAAAAACAACCGCTCGTCTTCGACGGCTTGCCCGTCGTTCACGACCCGGAGAGCGTCGAGATTCTTCCGCCGGTATCGGAGGTGACTCTTTTTTGCATGGCGCGCAACTATGTCGCCCATGCCGCCGAGATGGCCAGGACGAAGATCAAGGAGTTCAAGGAGGAGCTTCCCCTTTATTGTTTCATCAAGCCCGCCACCTGCATCAACGGTCCCTACGATCCGGTGATCGTTTCCCGCTCGGTGAAAAAGCTCGACTACGAACTCGAGCTCGGTATCGTCATCGGCCGCGGCGGGCGGAACATCCCGGTCGATAAGGCGATGGATCACGTCGGCGGATACACCCTCATCAACGACATGAGCGATCGCGGAAACTTGAGAATAGGCGACAATAACCGCTTCATCGACTGGTACGCGATGAAAGGACCCGATGGTTTCGCCCCGACCGGGCCCTATATTCTTTTGAACGATGAAAAAGTGGACCCCCACAAGCTCAAGCTCCAGTTGTGGGTGAACGGCGAGTTGCGCCAGAGCGCATCGACGGGCGATATGATCTGGAAGGTGGACGAGCAGGTCGCCTATCTCTCGACCATCGCGACACTTCGCCCCGGAGACATCATCGCTACGGGCTCGCCCGCCGGCAACGCCGCCGCGTGGGGGAAATTCCTGAAGCCGGGTGATATCATCGAGGGCGAGATATCGAAGATTGGCCGCCAGAAATACGAGATCAAGGCGGAAAAACCGCAGTACACAATTTTGTAGGCGATGCGGTTTCGAGAGAGCAACCGCGGTGCTTCAAGGAGATAAAACCATGAATCCGGAAACCGCGGCAGCGGGCCCAAACCTTCAGGAAATTCGCGACCTCGACAGGGACCACGTCTGGCACCCGTTTCTCAATCACGGCACCCTCGAGGAGAACCCGCTCGGCGTCATCGTCAAGGGCGACGGCTGCACTGTCACCGATGTAGAGGGCCGGGAATACCTCGACGCGATGGCGGGCCTTTGGTGCGTCAACATCGGCTACGGGCGCAAGGAAGTCGCCGAGGCGGCCTACCGCCAGCTTCTCGAGCTTCCCTACTACCCGCTCACCCAGATCACCCTCCCGGCGGCGCGGCTCGCCGATCAGCTCGTGGACATTCTGCCCAGCGGCCTCGAGCGTATCTGGTTCGTGAACTCGGGCTCCGAGGCAGTGGACACCGCCATCAAAATCGCCCGGGCCTGGGGCCGGAAACAGGGTGGCCGCTACAAGATCATCGCCCGCTATCAGGGATACCACGGCGGCACCATCGGCGGCGCCAGCCTGACCGGCCAGACCTCCCGCCGCGCGCCCTTCGAGCCGCTCCTGCCGGGCGTTGTCCACCTCCAGGCGCCCTATTTTTACCGGAGCGGATATTCGAGCGAGTTCGATCTCGCCGAGCGGCTGGCCGCCGATCTCGACGCCGTGATCCGCTACCAGGGCGCCGATACCGTCGCCGCCTTCATCGCCGAGCCGATTATCGGCGGCGGGGGCGTTATCCCTCCCCCGGCGGACTATTTGAAGCAGATGCGGGAAGTTTGCACCCGCTACGGCGTGCTCATGATCATCGACGAGGTGATTACCGGCTTCGGCCGCACGGGCGAGCTCTTCGCCTCCGACCTTTACGGCGTGAAGCCGGACATCATGACGATGGCCAAGGGGCTGAGCAGCGGATACCTCCCCATCGGCGCGACGGCGGTTACGGACGAAGTGTTCCAGGTGTTAAACGCCGAGGGCGAGGCGGGCTTCCAGCAAATCAACACCTACGGCGGCCACCCGGCGTCGTGCGCCGCCGCGCTCAAAAACCTCGAGATCATGCTGGAGGAGAATCTCGCGCAAAACGCGCGGGATGTCGGTAAAGACCTGGGCGAGGCGCTGGCCCATCTGAGAGACATTCCCTGCGTGGGCGATGTCCGGGGGGTGGGGCTCATCTGGGGCGTCGAACTCATCGAGGAGAGCGGCGACCCGCTGCCGACCGAGGCGGTGGTGAAAATCCTGTCCTACGTCAAGGACGAGGGCGTCCTCATCGGAAAGAGCTCGGGTATCGCCGACGGGCCCTCGAATACGCTCACGATTTCCCCGCCGCTCATTCTGACCGAGGAGCAGGGCGCGAAAATTGTCTCCGCCATCGAGACCGGGCTCAAGAAGTTCCAGGCCGGAGGATAGGCCTCCCTGCCCCGCGGATTCTTTCCTGATCTTACCGTTATGCCTCATCGCCAGCCTCCCTCCGGAGGGGCCATGTGGGTCATCTTGTATCTGATTGAAATCGCGCGCCTTGTGTCGTGTTCGGCGGCCTTTATAAAATATTGTTCATTATTTGACAAATAAAAATCGAACGATATAATTGGTCTCGCTGGGGAGACATTCTTGCTTGAATTGGAGGATTGGACATGGTTCGAATGGAAGATCTCTCGGAACCCGAGGTCATCGGCCTCACTAGTTTTCCGACCCCCTCCTACGAGGGAAGCCCCTGGGCCGGGGGGCCTCCGCTGAGTCAAAGAAGGGTGGCCATCGTCTCGACGGCCGGGCTCCAGCGGCTGGGCGATGAAACCTTCACCCGGGAGTCGGGTGACTACCGCGTTATCCCGAAGGAACTGGCCGCCTCTGATATTTACATGAGTCATCTGTCCACCAATTTCGACCGGACGGGTTTTCAGCAGGACGTGAATATCGCTTTTCCGATTGATCGGCTGAAGGAACTCGCGGAAGAAGGCGTCATCGGCTCTGTGGCGGATTTTCATTATTCGTTCATGGGCGCCATCGCGCCCGAGCAGATGGAACCCTCCGCCCGGCGGCTGGCGGGCTTGCTCAAGGACGACGGAGTGGACGCGGTTCTTCTCTGTCCCGTCTGACCGAACTGCACGCGCGCCGTCGGCGGGCTAGCCCATTATTTCGAGGAAGAAGGAATCCCCACAACGCAGATCAGCCTCGTTCGTCCGCACACCGAGAAGATTAAGCCTCCCCAGGCGCTCTGGGTTTCGTTCGATTTTGGCCGCCCCTTCGGCGCGCCGGATGAACCCGAATTTCAAAAGAAAGTGCTCATCGCGGCCCTCGCTTTACTCGAAGAGGAAAAAGGCCCTGTTCTGGAGGATTTCCCGGAGGACGCCCTCGGCCCACGGGCGGGAGCGGAGGCCTGGGTCTGCCGCGTCCCCATGAGCCGTCCGGCGGAGGCAGCTTCCGACCCGACCGGTTATCTCGGCGGCGTCTTGAGCGAGATGAATAACCTCGGGGTCTGGTATGATCTGGGCAAAGAGAAAAGAGGGAGAACCACTGTCGGTGTAAGCGGAATCGAGGTGGAGGCGGCCGCCCGGTTCATCGTCTCGTTTCTCGGCGATGCGCCGGTGGAAAACCCCCGCCCCGATCTCAGTGTCTTCGATGCGCTGAAACTGGCGCTCGAGGATCTTCGCGCCTACTACTTCGAGTCCGCCGTCAGCCAGCCGGGTAACGCGAGTGCGGGCCAGGTGGCCGAGTGGTTCTGGGACGAGACCAGCGCCGGGAAGCTTTTCATGGCGCTGGAGCCCGTTCTGGCCGGGAGCGACGACAAAAAGCTTCGTTTTCTCGCGGAGCGGATGCTCATCCCGAGGAGGCAGTTTCACAAAATGCCGGAGGCAGGATATCAGCGCTACATGGCGTCGCTGGGCACGCGCCACCTGTCGTCGCTGGATCCGAAACACACATGAGCCGGAGGCCGCCCGGGTTGCGCGGCGATTCTTGAGTTCCATAGTCCCAAGTTCCATGGTTTCTGATTCGATAGGGGGAGTATGGTGAAAACGGCGTCCGGGAAAAGAGCTTTCGCTGGCGAGGCTCGTCTGGGTCTCAATCTCGACGAGGAGACCCGCTACGCCGTGATGCATGAGGGCACGCGTCTTTTCAAGGGGGCCGACCCCTTCTACCGCGCCCTCGGGTTGACCGGGATTCAGTACAATGTCCTTCGTGTGCTCGAAGCCGCCGAGGATTCTCTTTCTCAGCAGGATATCGCCCGGCGGGTCCTGGCCTCGCGGGCGAACATCACGAGCCTGCTCGATCAACTCGAGGCCAAGGAGCTGATTCGGCGGAGCCCCTGTGAGGACCGGCGGGTGAAACGGGTCAGCCTGACGCCCGAGGCCGAGGCGCTTCTGGTGAGCAGCTACGCGGACGTTCTGGAGATCAGCGCCGGCATGTTGGAAAATCTCACGACGGAGGAAAAAGAAACGCTTCTCGCTCTTATCCTCAAGCTCGGGAGCGCAAGCTAGCCAAACGGAGGAAGCGCGCCCCCGCCCATTCCGGACGAAGAGCAGATCCTGAAGAATAAGACCCGATGGATTGAGGGATATCACGCAACGATCTTAAACCGCACCAGATAAGAAGGAGACCCCGGTGCCAAATATCACCATGCTCGACATAGAGGACTTAAAGAAAACGAAGCTCGGGCCGTTCGTTCTCAAGAGCCTCAAACACCGGGCCCCCGACCCGGCCTTTCATGCCATGCAGGGTCATAACGAGGACCTCTCGAAGGCGATGTATATCGCCTGGGGGGCGGTCTTTAACACCGGGGCCGTCGATCACAAGCTCAAGGAGATCATCCGGGTCCAGCTCTCCCGGGCGGCTGACTGCAACTACTGAGGCAATGTGCGATCCGCTTCGGCGAAGCGGGACGGACTCACCGAGGAGTTGATTGACGAGGGTATCGATAACTGGCGAAAGAGCGACAAGTTCAGCGCCGCCGAAAAAATCGCCCTTGAATACAGCGAGCTGATGCAGTTCGAGCCGGAGAAAATAGACGAGGCTTTCTACGGAAGGCTGCGCGAGGAATATTCAGACGCCGAGATTGTCGAGCTCGGCGCTTTCATCGGTTTCAACGTGGGCTACCATACATTTTTCAGGACACTTGATTTCTACCCCATGTTCTCGCCGGACGGCCGCCTGGTGAGCCAGGAGGAATCCCGGAAAATTTACGGCTCCCGGCCGGTCTCGCACCTCAGCGGGCCGCTAGGGCGCGCGCAGGCCCTCGCCGCCGATGGGGGGAAATGAGATCATGCCCATTATCGAGCCTTTGCCGGAAGATGAAATCGAAGAAAAGGGTTTCGGGAAAATACTGACTCGCTGCGAGGAGGTGGGCGCGCCCGACGCGCTTTTTGTGCGGATACTCGCGCGGGCGCCCGGCTACACCAAGGCGCTTCACGACGCCATGCACATGTCCCATGCCGAGGGGGGCGTCGATCACAAGTTAAAGGAAATCATTCGCGTCCAGCTCGCCCGGAAGGCCGAGGACACCTATTTCGCCAACCTTCGTTCGGGGAAAGCCATGCGTGAGGGTTTGACGGAGGAGCGCATCGAGGCGGGTTGCGGTGATTTCGAGAACGACGCGAGCTTCACCCCCGCCGAGAAATGGGCGCTTCGCTACGCGTTCACGATGTACCGCGAGCCGGGAAAGCTGAACAAGGAATTCTACGATGAGGGCAAAAAGCATTTTAGCGAGGCGCAGATCATGGAACTCGGCGGCTTCATCGCCCTCCATTACGGCATGCAGGTGTTCATGAGGACGCTCAAGGCGTTTCCGATGAATGGCCCCGATGGGAATTCCATATCGCAGGGTGAGTCCGAAAAAATCTACGGCGCCAAAGTCGTCCAGTAATATTTTTCTTCGCTTCATCAGGGAGGTTGTCCGATGCCGAATGCCGGATGGCCAACGATCGCTATTCGCTTATCGCGAAAAAGTAGAAACTGCTCCGGTTTGCGCGAAATCCGGCCTGGAGGCCGGGCGGATCTTATGAAAGAATACCGGGATAACGAGCGAACCAAATATTCTGGGGGATAGATCATGGACTATACATTCAGCGAGTTTTGCACGGATTGCGTCAAGGCCCTGAAGGCGGACAGCGGCGAGGCCGGCTGCAAGGAGATCCAGAAATATTTCGACAAGATTCTGGCGCACCCCGAGTTCGTGACCGAAATTCTGGGCGAAAGCCCTGAGCCGGGCCGCCACATTATTCATCACGACAAGGAAACGGATCTGTACGTTCTGGCGCATGTGTACGATAGGGCGGGGCACGCGGCGCCTCATGATCACGGCCCCTTCTGGGTGATCTACGGAAATGCCACCGGCTACACCGACATGACCGAATACCGCCGCCTCGACGACGGCTCGAAGGAAGGCTACGCCGAGCTCGAGGTGTCGAGCGAGTACCGCATCGAGGCTGGAATGTCGTCTATTTATGACGTGGGGGATATTCACGCGATCGACTATCCCGAAAACACGACGTTTATCCGGCTGGTGAGCGGCGACGCCGAGCGCGGTAAAAACCTGCGCTTCGATATGGCGAACAATACGGTCGAGGTTCAGGACCGCGCCAAGGAAAAGCGCATCGTCTCGAGCGTCTAGAATTAAAGCGCCGAGGCGTGAGGCCTGAGCTGGCCGCCTTTTAACCCGGCTGGCCGGACGCTCTTTGCCATGCCTGCCTCTTCGATGTATATCTTGCCGGTCTCAATAACCCAGGTTCTCCGCCTTCGCGGGACGGCCCTTCCGGGCCGGGCGGCGGACCTCGGATGATTCATATCCCGCAGGAGGATTACCAGTGGCGCAAGCTGTCTGCAACGGAATTCAAATCGCATTCGATGACACTGAATTTGGCTCCAGCAAAACCCCCATCCTGTTTATTCATGGCCACACCCTGAACCGCTCGTTTTGGGACAAACAAAAACAAGCGCTCCGGGGCGCGAACCGGGTCGTCACCTACGATCTTCGCGGGTGCGGCCGCTCCGAGAAACCGGCCACGGGCTACACCAGAGAGGAGGAGGTCAAGGATCTCCATGACCTGCTCGAGGTCGTGAAGGCCTCAAAGGCCCATCTGGTCGGCTTGAGCCGGGGTGCGGGAATCGCGCTGAGCTTCGCCGCCGCGCATCCGGACAAGGCCGCTTCGGTCTTCGCGATGTGTCCCAGCTACGATCAGGATAAGCATATGCCCGAATTAGTGGACAAGCGCCTCGAGGTCATGGCGACGCTCCGGGCCGAGGGTCTTCGGGCCGCGAAGGAAAAGTGGCTTTCGCTCCAGATTTTTGCGCCAGCGCTTGAAAACGAGGAGTTGGCCACGAAAATCGATCAGGTCATGCTCTCCTACACTGGGGCGCACTGGCTCGACGAGGAACCCCCGAAGGACCCCTCCTTGGCCGATGTGGCGGCGTCCATCAAGGCCCGGACGCAGATTTTGGTGGGAGAACGCGATCATCCGGGGTATCACGCCTGCGCCGATGAGCTGGTGGAGAAAATCGAAGGCGCGCGAAAGATCGTCGTTCCCGGAGTGGGTCATCTGATCAGTCTCGAGGCCTCCGACGAGACGACATCGGCCATCGAGGCTTTTGCCGCGAACCGGCCGCCTGACTCAGAATAACCGGTCTGGTCCCGGATAACCGGCCTGGCCAATTTACGAAGTGCCAGCCCCTGATTGGGCGCCGGTCCCCGGCCCGGCTACTGCGGAAGGGAGAATCCATCATGGCCCGCGTTCCTTTTCTCGAATACGACGACGCGCCTCCCGAGGTGCAAAAAATTTACGATGGCCAAAAAGCGGCCGTCGGTAAAACAATAACGACCACCCGCGTCCGCGGTCATTGCCCCGACCTGCTCAAGGGCATCGCGGGGATGCAGGCGGCGCAGGTGGTTACCGATTTCGTTCCTGCCCCGCTGAAACCGCTGATCACCCTCCTGGTTTCGCGCCTCAACCAGTGCCCCCACTGAGTGGATCTCCATTCGGCGCGGAGTCTCCGCGCCGGGCACTCGGAGGCGAAACTCGCCGCCATACTCGATTACGCCGCTCATTCTGAATACACCGACGCCGAACGCGCCGCCCTCGCCTACACCGAGGGCATGACGAAAACCCCGGTTGATGTGCCGGACGCGGTGTTTGACGCGCTCAAGGCGTACTACGACACCCCCGCCATCGTTGAGATCAGCGTCTTCGCCGCCTACCAGAATTTCAACGCCAAGTTCAACGGCGCCCTACAGACGGAAATCAACGAAATGTGCCCGGTCGATTTGCCGGGGTTGAAGTAGCCGAAACAGAAACAAAAAAATCGCCCCTTCCGGTGATGAGCCGGGAGGGGCTTTTTTGTTGGGGCCCCCTTCCGGAGAAATGAAATTCATCTTAATTTTGCGGTTCGACATCGGGTGAAAACCGGGTCAGGCGAAGGATCGCCGGCCAGATCGTGCAGCCGACGAAATCCGGGACTATGCTAAAATGAGAGCGTCGCCGCATGATTCCGGTTGAAATCAAAAAAAAAGGTCATGCCAGGAAAAATGACCGAGCGAATTTATTTGGAAGTTGAAGAAAACGAAAACTGCCCGTACATGCCGATGATGGTGTACGAAGCCCACCGCGACCCCGTTTCGATCACCCGGGTTCTCTTCTCGGAGTTCGACAAGCTCCGCGGCGTTTATGAGGTCACCGGCTGGAGCAGCAGGGACGGTGGTGCACCCTGTCCAGCCCTGTACGCCCCCGTTTCGGATTCGGGCGCAGGGGAAGCGCACCTGGTATTCGGCGGCGACTGGGGCGTTCGGATGAAGCCGGTTGATTCCGGGGAAAGATGGGACCTGAAAAGCCCCGCTCAATTCGGAGAGCCCTACCTGATGTTAAACGACGAAGCGGATATTATTCTAGATTGAAATGACATCGCAGTACCTGGACTGATTCGTGACATTTCCAAACTGACCCACTACCAATTTTTTTTTGTGTATTTGATGAAATCCGAATATCAAATCAGTCAAAACCCTGCCAACTCCAAACCGCCTGCTCCGATAGCGTCTCTGGATTCGCACCGTCCCCGCCTGTTTTTCTAAGGCCCATCTCACTAGAAGAGGAACTGTGCAATTATCACCCCAAAACAAACCATGCGAAGCAGGTGGTCGCTCCACACCCTTGCGCCGCCTTTTTCGCCGGCCCCAGATCCCCACAGTGCGGGCACGTATCCGCCGTGTCCGTCACTTCATATCCGCAGGTCTCACACGGGACCAGTTGCGCCACTTCTCTCCTCCTCGGGGGCGGATGAGCCCCGCTTCACTGTCAGGCCCCGCGCCGTTGGTAACATTGAATGGAATTATGTATTTTTATTCATCTTAATAAAATCAGGATATCAAATCAGAAGAAACCCCGCCAACTCCAGACCGCCTGGTCCGATAGCGCCTGTGGATTCGCCGCGCTACACTCATTTTATTGCCATAGTCGAACACCCTAATTGTTAATAACACGATTCGGCATTTTCCATTGGAGGTGTTGCGGATGAGTTTTTCCGAGGAAGCGCGGCGGACGGAGACGGATGTCCTGATCATCGGCGGCGGGGTGGCCGGAATGATGGCGGTTGTGGGTTGCAGACGGTCGAGCGTGGAGCCGGTGCTGATGACGAAGGCGACGTTTCCCTCGGGAAGCTCGTCGATGGCGCGGGGGGGCTACAGCGCGGCGATGGGGCATTCGAATCCCGCCGATAAGCCCGAGTTTCTTTTCGAGGATTCGGTCCAGGCAAGTTACGACCTGTGCAACCGCCGCCTGATGCGCGTGATGAGCCACGAGGCGATCGACCGCACGATAGAGCTTGATGCCTGGGGGCTGGGTCTTATCCGGATGGATAACGGGCTGTACCACCAAAAGCCCAGCGCCTCGCACCGCTACGACCGGCTGCTGCACTGCGGAAAGCTGATGGGCAAGCCGCTCATGCAATCCCTCCATAAGAAAATGAAGTCGTGGGGGATTAAGTCGGCGGCGCATGTGATGTTTGTCGATCTGATGAAGGATGGGGACCGGGTGGTGGGCGCGTGGGGGTTTTCCTACCGGGACGGCGCGCCGGTTGTTGTTCACGCGCGCTCGACGATCATCGCGACGGGAGGCGCGCCCCAGCTTCACGAGGTCAACGACTCGCCGCCCGATATCTCGGGTGACGGCTACGCGATTGCGCTGCGGGCGGGGGCCGAACTGATCGATATGGAGTTCATCGACTATCAACTGATGGTCGCCGCGCCCGAGCGGATCAGGGGCTACCCCCCGCACTCAAGCGGTTTCATCAACGCGGGCGCCTATCTCTACAACAAGGACAAGGAACGCTTCATGTGGCGCTACGACCCGGAGCGCGGCGAGCGCTCGACCCGGGCGATGGTCAACCGGGGGGTGGGGACTGAAATCTACGAGGGCCGGGGGACGGAGAATCACGGCGTCTATCTCGATACCTGTCATGTGTTCGATGTGGTGAACAGCGGGGCGACGGCGGACATTGTCCGCGTGTTGAATAATTGCGGGGTGGATCTCTCGAAGGAGCCGTTCGAGGTGGCGAGCGGGCCGCACACTTATCTGGGCGGGATACGCATTGATGAGTGGGGGCGCACCAATGTTGAGGGCCTGTACTCGGGCGGCGAGGCGTCGGGCGGGATACACGGAGCGAACCGCACCGGAGGCGCGGCGCTGGCGGACAGCTATGTGTTCGGGCTCCGGGCCGGGATGGGCGCGGCCTGCGAGGCGAAGGAGCGGGAGCGTCCGGACCCGGAGGGGGGTGGCTGGCGCGAGGGGTTCGAGCGGCTGGAGGAGCGAGCGAACCGCTCCGGCGGACACGACGTGGATGAGGTACGGAAGGAAGTGCAGGAGGTCGGCGCGGTCACCATCGGGCAGATCAGGGACGGGGAGCGCCTCGAGAAAGCGCTCCTGGAGCTTGATGGTCTTCAGAGGGAAAACGGAGAGGCGGCGGCCCACGGCGATACGGCCCGGAAGAAGTGGGAATCGATGCGGAAAATCATGGAGACGGATAATCTCATCGAAGTGGCCCGGATGCTCGCCATCGCCGCCCTTGAGCGGAAAGAGAGCCGGGGCGGTCATTTTCGCTTCGATTATCCGGAGCTGGACAGTGAAAACTGGACCTGCAATATTGTTTTAAAGGCCAAAAACGGGCGGATTATCCCCCGCCGGGAGGCTGTTCCGGGCGAGGAGGCCGCGAATCCACCGCCGGGGGTTCCCGAGACGGTGGCGATGCCAGGGGATTAGGCGGAATCTCCCGGGATAGTAGCTGTGCCGTGTACCGAAAATGGCGGCATAACGCGGCAGAATTTTCACCGTAACATATTGATTAATAGCCGTTTATTTCGTTTGCTGTTTTTTGTCCGGGCGCAATCGGAATTATTTTCCATCTAGATCGAAATTTTCGTCTTTTTTCTTTGACAAATGGGTTGCTGAGGTCTATATTCCGTCTCCGCTTCAATGATTTCGGCCTGGAATTCACGGGCTGGACTCGCCGAATTCTTTGGTTTGAAGGGGAATACGGCGAATTATTTTTGCTTCTTAACGGTTGACGATGTATGTTAATCGTTGGTATTATGCTTGTTCCCCCCTGATTCAGGGGACATGATCTTTGAAAATTGAATAGGGTACGAAACGTTTCGAACGGGTCCAGTTTTTATCCTCGATTGAAGCGAGAAGGGATGAGGATATCGGTTAGGTAACTAATCGTTTCTGCGCTTCGGCGCGTCTCTTTTCGAATGAAATATCAATTGGAGAGTTTGATCCTGGCTCAGAGCGAACGCTGGCGGCGTGCCTAACACATGCAAGTCGAACGAGAAAGCCTTCGGGCAAGTAGAGTGGCGGACGGGTGAGTAACACGTGAGCAACCTGTCTCCGGATCTGGAATAACCTTCCGAAAGGGGGGCTAATACCGGATATGACCACAGAGTCTAATGATTCAGCGGTAAAAGGTGGCCTCTCCATGGAAGCTACCGTCTGGAGATGGGCTCGCGGCCCATTAGCTTGTTGGTGAGGTAACGGCTCACCAAGGCAACGATGGGTAGCCGGCCTGAGAGGGTGAACGGCCACACTGGGACTGAGATACGGCCCAGACTCCTACGGGAGGCAGCAGTGGGGAATTTTGCG
>JAPYQX010000052.1:6921-12583 GCA_029937135.1 Nitrospinota bacterium | reverse complement strand
GCATGTAATCCTCTTTGTTGGCGTCAGGAGCGCGGCGCGGCGACCGCGTTCCCTGTGATAAGAGTGTCGCCGTGCTGTTTGTGGGCCTCGGCCTCGATTTCGACGCGCCGCTCGCCCGCTTCCTCGAAACGGCGGGTCACTTTCGCCCGGCAGATCACCATGTCCCCCGGCCAGGCCTGCGCCGAGAAACGGATACGGAGAGAGCGCAGGGCGCCCGGCCCCACCCACTCCGATATCAGCCGCGCGAGATAGCCGCCCTGAAGCATCCCCGGCGCGAAAATTTTGTCGAATCCCGCCCTGATCGCATAAATCTCGTCGTGGTGATTCGGGTTGAAATCACCGTTCGCCCCCGAGAAGCGGACAAAATTCGTGCGGGTGAGGGGCCCCATCGTTATCTCGCGCTCGGCGCCCTCGGCGAGGGCGTCCCAGCCCGCGTAGGAAATTTGATCGGGCAACGGGGTTACTCCTTTTCGGCCTCTTTGGGCGGCGCGGCCGTTTCGATCAGCGTGCGCCGGGCCACCTGGACGAGCTCGCCGTTTTCATCGGTAAATCTCGTCTCGATCACGACGAAAGTCATCTTTCCTCCCCGGCGGCCTTCCTTTTCGCGTGTCGAGGCGATGACGTTTCGCCCACGCAGCGCCATTCCGGCGACGAGGGGCTTGTGGTATTCGAACTCCTGCTCCCCGTGGAGGCGCCGCTTGGGGTCGTAGCCCAGATGGACCATCGGATCGTTCTCTTCGTTTTCGTGCCAGAACTGGCGCGTGAAAGTCGGGGGGGCGAGGAGATCATCGAACCCCGCCGCGCGCGCCGCCTCGACGTCGAAATGAACGGGGTCCTCGAGGCCGAGCGCCAGCGCGAACTCGCGAATCTTCCCCCGCTCGGGGATGAATTCGAACTCGGGAAACTCTCTTTCCAGTACGGCCGGGTCCAGCGGCATTTTTCATTCTCCATCGCGGAACCAGACCGCCCGGTGGAGGCGGATGCTATGATCCGGGTAAAAGACTGATTATCCGATTCTCGCGGAGATTTCAATCCGCCTGGACATTAACGGCTCCACGAGCGAATTCCGGGAGAATGACATTGAGGAGGCGGGTGAAAATTGACAGGGGGGGGTGAGGGTTCGGGGACGCTAGAGCCCCAGCTCCTTGGCGATGATATTCCGCTGGATCTCGCTGGTTCCCGCTCCGATGGTGGCGAGGCGGGCGTCCCGATAGTGGCGCTCCATCGCGAACTCGCTGCTGTAGCCGTAGGCGCCCATCACCTGAACGCCCAGGTCGGCCACCTTTTTATAGGCCTCGCCCGCGAAGAGTTTCAGCGTCGCGGCCTCGATGCGGCCCTGCTTGCCCTTGGAGACGAGCCAGGCGAAGCGGTAGACCTGGAGCCGCGCGGTGTCCACGAGGGTGTGCATCTCGGTTAGCATGTGGCTCACGGCCTGAAACTTGCCGATGGGCCGCCCGAACTGTGTTCGCTCTTTGGCGTGGTCGAGGGCGAGGTGGAGCGCCGCCGCCGCCGCCCCGGTGCGGGCGGCCGAGAGGCATAGCCGCTCGGTGGTGATGTAGGCCATCAGCCCCTGCCAGCCAGCACCGATCTCGCCCAGTGCTTCGTCCTCCCGGGCCTCGACGCCGCCGTAGTGCACCTCGCAGGTGCCCATCGCCCGGTGGCCGAGCAGACTGAGCTTTTTCCACGAGATGCCCTCGCGATCCGCCGGAATGATGAAGTTGGTGATGCCCTCGTGTTTGTCGCCCGAGTTGTCGGTGCGCACGGCGACGAGGATATGTGTCGCGATGGGCATCCCTGATGTGAAGTTTTTCGTGCCGGTGATGCGGAAAGCGTTTCCCTCGCGTTCGGCGCGGGTGATGATAGCCGCCGCGTCCGAGCCCGCGTCGGGCTCGGTGAGGCTGAAGGCGAAAAAGGCGTCGCCGGTTACCGTCGCCGGGATGAATTCTTTTTTCTGGGCCTCGGTGCCGCTCATCAGGATCGCCTCGCAGCCGTAACAGACGTTCCGGAAAATCATGGTGGCGAGGTCGAGATAGTGGCTTCCCGCCGTCTCGAGCACGATGGCCAGATCGAGCGCGTCCCCGCCCATCCCGCCGTATTCCTCGGGGACGGAAACACCGATCCAGCCGTCCCTGGCCAGCGCGGCGTATGCCTCGACCGGCGCCTCGCCTTTTTGATCGCACGCCATCGCATACTCGGGCGGGCAGACCCGGGTCAGCAGCTCGTCCAGCGTCCGCCGCATCAACTCCTGCTTTTCGTCGAAAGCAAAGTCCAAGGCAGTCTCCGATTATTTCAAAACTTCGGGGTTGATGACATCGATCGGGTTCCCCTCGGCGAAGGCCACGATCCGGTCGAAGGCGCCGCCGATGTATTCCTCGAATGAATCTTTCGAGACGTAGCCGAGATGGGGCGAGCAGAGGCAGTTGTCCAGTTCGAGCAGGGGATGATTGCCCCCGAGAACGGGCTCGTCCTCGTAAACGTCCACGGCGGCCCGGCCGGGGCGTCCGGCCTTGAGCGCCGCGGCCAGCGCGCCCTCCTCGATGAGGCCGGCCCGGCTCGTGTTGACAAAAAGGGCGGTGGGCTTCATGCGGCCCAGATCATCCGAGGTGATTATTCCCCGCGCGTCGGGCTTGAGGGGGATGTGGATGCTCACGACATCGGAGGTCTCGAAAAACGCCTCGCGGCTCGCCGCCATCTCGAAGCCGTCGGTCTCGGCCCGCTCCCGGCTTCCCTCGCGGCCCCAGGCCTGAATCTTCATCCCGAAGGCGGCGCCGACCTTGGCGACGATGTTGCCAATTCCGCCGTAGGCGTAGATGCCCAGTGTTTTGCCCGTGAGGCGGGAGCCGAGGGAGGTCTGCCAGCGGCCCTCTTTCATGTTCTGCACTTCAAGGGGAATGTTCCGCGAGGCGGCGAGAATCAGCCCCCAGCAGAGCTCGGCGGTGACGTTTTTATTCCCGCCCCCGGCGGCGACGACGATGCCCCGGCGGGTGCAGGCCTCAAGGGGGATATGGTTCACCCCCCTGGCGGTCTGGCTGATGAGCTTGAGGTTGGGGAGTTTTTCGAGGAGCTCGTCGGTGATGGGCGTTCGCTCCCGGATGAGGACCACGGCCTCGGCGTCCTTGAAACGCTCGGCGGTGGCGTCCACGGTTTTTACGGTGTCGTTGTGGATGGTGACATCGTGCGTGGCCATCTTCGAGAAGCAATCGAGGCCCCGGATACAGTCCTGATAATCGTCGGATATGACTACTTTCATCGCGGTATCCTTTTCGTGCGAATAGTAGATGATTAATGGTCCGGTCAGTTAATTTCCGGAGGCTGGCCCATCGCCCGATTGTTCGAGAGCGCTCAATATGTACCCGCCCGGCACGGGATTCAAGCTTGCCGGAGGCGGACACTGGGCAAGGTAATCCCCCTCCCTTCTTTATAGGTTTTATCTATCCGTGATATAAGCTCGTTGGGAGTTTTGTGCTCCCAGCCGGGGGTTTTGTGTTCAAGGTTTCCTCCGCCGGGGGAAAAAGAGCTGTAAGGGAGAGAGAAAGTGACGGCGGCATCCGATAAAAAAATCCTGCTCACCAGCCTGGTCAAGGCGGGCGGCTGAGGCTCCAAACTGGGTCCGGAGGACCTGCGGGAAGCGCTGAGCGGTTTCGAGCCCTTCAACGATCCGAACCTGCTCTACGGCACCAATGCGGGCGACGATACGGGCGTTTACAAGCTCCGCGAAGATCTGGCCCTTGTCCAGACGGTGGATTTTTTCACGCCCATCGTTGACGACCCCTACGACTTCGGGCGCATCGCGGCGGCGAACGCCTTGAGCGACTGCTTCACGATGGGGGCGAAGCCCGTCACCGGGCTCAATCTGGTGGCCTTTCCCTGCGACCTGGGGCTCGATGTCCTCGGGCGCGTCATGGCCGGGGGCGCGGATGTCGTCCGCGAGGCCGGGGCCGTCATCATCGGTGGCCACAGCGTTGACGACCCCGAGCCCAAGTACGGCCTCGCCGTCACCGGCACGGTCGATCCCCGCCGGATGATCACCAACCGGGGCGCGAAGGTGGGCGATAAGCTCATTCTCACCAAGAAAATCGGCACCGGAATCGTGACCAACATCACCAAGGCGGTGAACCCCATCATCCAGGCGGCGCGAAGTATTTTCGGGCACGGCGGCAAGCTCAAGGACGGGGTTTTCGAGGAGGCTGTCGCCTCGATGTGTGCGCTCAATAAAACAGCCGGTGAGATCATGACGCGGGTGGGGGTCCACGCCGCGACCGATATCACGGGTTTTGGCCTTCTTGGCCACCTGCACAACGTCATGGAGGCGAGCGGCGCGCGCGCGCGCGTGCGCTTCACCGATGTTCTCCAGTTCGATGATTTGCTGCCCCACGCGATGGTCGGAACCGCCGGCGGCGGCGAGCGTAACCGCGAATGGACAAAGGATTTTGTCGAGCCCTCGGCCAGCGTCAGCCAGGAAATGGTCGCCATCCTGAACGACGCCCAGACCTCGGGCGGCCTTCTCATCGCCGTCGAGGCTTCAAAAGCGCTGGGGGTGGTCCAGGAGATGCACGCGGCGGGCGTCTCGGCGGCGGGGATCATCGGCGAGGTTATCGACGGCCCCGCCGGGACGATCGAGGTAGACGCCTAAAGGCCCGCGGCTAGCGTTTGCACTTGCCGATGGAGCCTTTCTTGCATTTCCTGCCGTTGGTCCAGCGGGCGAAGTCGAGCTTGGCGCCCTTGAAATTCACCTATCCCTTAAACACAGCCCGCTTGAAGTTGACGTATTTGAGGTTGGCACCCTGGAGCTTGGTCCCCTGCATCAAGGCGCGGCCGAGGTTGGCGTCGTATAAATTCGCTTTCCGAAGGTCGGTGAACCGCAGGTTGGCGCGGCGCATGTCGGCCCCCTCGAGGTTGGCGCCCTGCATGTTCGCGAAGCGTAGATTGGTCTCGAGCAGGAGCGCATTTTTCAGGTTGGCGCCCTCGAGGTTGGCGCGCCAGAGGATCACCCCCTGGAAATCGGCCCCCTTGAGGTCGGCCTTGTAGAGGCTTATCCCCGACTTTCGGCGAATCTTGATTCCGCTCAGATCGCATTTGGGGCATTTCTTGGTTTTCTTGAGGCGCGCGAAGTCGGCTTTTTTGAACGCGGCGGCCGGAACGGCCAGGGACAGCGCGGCCAGAAGCGCCGCCACACCAGCGATGAGGCCCATTGTCGGTTTCATGGCATTTCCCTTCGTGGAAGATCGCGGCTTTTCGTTGCCCGCTCGATCAGTTATTTTAGTCCCGGCTTCCGGTAATTGCACCCCGTAAAATACAACCGGCGTTTCCGGGCTCTGTGGATTTGCGCCGGATTTCCCTTAATCAAAGGAGACGAAAGTGAGCGCATTTGTCGTTGTCCATGTCGAAGTGAAAGACCCTGAAAAATTCAAGGCCTACGGGGCGAATGCCCCCGCTACGGTAGCGGCTCACGGGGGCGAGTTCATCCTCCGGGGGAAGGTGGCCGATGTCTTCCACGGTGAGCACTCCCTAAAACAGGCCGTGGTCATCAAGTTCCCCGATCAGGCCGCCGCGAAGGCCTGGTACGACTCTCCGGAGTATCAGGCCCTCATTCCGAATCGCAACGAAGCGGCCGACATGGTTTTCATCAGCTTCAACGAGCCCCCGGCTTAGTTGCCGGAGC
>JAPYQX010000052.1:0-6821 GCA_029937135.1 Nitrospinota bacterium | reverse complement strand
GCCGGAGCCGCTCCCGCGGAGGGTGGGTACTGTGAGCAGCGGGGCTATCAGCCCCAAAGTATGGCCAGCCCGCCGGCGAGGGTGATGACTGCCCCCGCGACGACCCGCCAGGTGATCGTGTCCTGCTTGCCCATAAAGAGCCACGAGAAAAGAACCACCAGCAGAACCGATACCCGCCGGATGGGCACCACTTCGACCACATCGCCGAGCCGGAGCGAAATCCAGAAAATCATCGCCGCGAAGGCGTTCATGACTCCTCCGGCGACGGCGATCAGGAGGGGCCGAAGCTCGGCCTTGATTCCGGTCTTTCTCTCGGTGATTGGAAGAATCGAGGCCTGAAGAAACGTGGCCACGACGCAGGCGACGGCCAGGCCGAAGGTGGCCGAGGGAAGCATGGTGAAGGCGTGCTTGCGCATCGAGGGCGCCGCCGCCATGACCAGGGCCGCCAGGATAGGGAGAAGGTAGTAAAAGAGCCGGGCTTTTTTAGCCTCACCGCTGCGCTCGGCCATGATAAGCACCGCCCCGCCAACGATGAAAACCGTCCCGATGATGACCTCGGTGGTGGGCCGCTCGCCCAGGAATATGATAGCCACCATCGAGGACCAAAGCGGAGAGAACTGAAACAGCACTTGGGTGCGCGATAGCCCGATGAGTTGAATCGCCAGGTACATCAGGTAGCGGGCGGCGAAATTGGCGATGACGCCGGAAACGGCGAACAGGGCGACCGCGTAGGGAGGCCACGAGTCCACCCCGCCCCCGGCGAGATAGAAGATTACGGCGATGATGGTGATCATCGCGTTGGCCACGAGGGCCGCCACCGCCGGGCTGAGCCTGCCGATGGATTTGCCTAACAGGGTCTGGGCCGAGGCGGTGAAGAAGGCGGCGATGAGCGCTATATAGTTGGGATGCAGGGATTCGAGCAATCGGCCACCTGTGGAGGATGAGGAGCGCTTCTTTTCGCATTATGGCACGCTGGTCCCGCCCCTGGCCACGAAGGCGGATCCTCGTACACGGTCCGTGATTGCCCGATACCTCCGGGGCGGATATAATTTCCCGTACCCGAATAAATTCGCGCCGGCGGCCGGTCCCCGGTGGCCCAAGCGCATTTACAGAAATCTTTCATTCTTCAAGACAGGGGATAGCGACATGGAAAAGCGCATGCTCGGAAAGACGGGACTCGAGGTAACGGTCGTCGGATTCGGCGCGATGACCATCGGCGGCGCCTTCGGGCCCGTGGACGACAATGAGAGCAACCGAGCCCTCCACGCGGCCATCGACGGCGGCATCAACTTCATCGACACCTCGGACGCCTACGGCGCGGGACTGAGTGAAAACGTCATCGGCAAGTTCCTCAAAGAGCGTACCGACCGCCACGACATCATCATCTTCACCAAGGGCGGCAACAACATGGAGACGGGCAACCGCGACTTCACCCCCGAGTACATCACGGGCGCCCTGGAGGCGAGCCTCGGCCGCCTCGAGGTCGAGGCCATCGACCTGTATCTGCTCCACAACCCGAACCTCGACAACATGCAGGCCGAGGACAGCTACGCCGTGCTCGAAAAGGCCAAGGACGACGGCAAGATCAAGAACTGGGGCGTCTCGGTCAACACCGACGAGGAGTGCGACTACTCCGTCGAGCAGAGCCGGCCCTCGGTCATGCAGATGGAGTACAACATCCTGAGCCAGAGCCCGGCGGACTCATTCGCGCGGGCGAAGGCGGCGGGGATGGGCGTCATCTGCCGCGTTCCGCTGAAGCGGGGTTTCCTCAGCGGGCGGATCGACGAGACCTTCGAGTTCGCCGATGGCGACCGGCGGAAGAAAATGCTTTCTGCCGACAATATCAAAAAATTCCAGGACAAACTCTCCCGGCTCCAGGATGTGGCGGGTCAGCTGAAAATCACCCCCGCCGCCGCGGCGCTCCGCTTCTGCGTATCGAACCCGGACGTTTCCTGCGTCATCCCGGGAATCCGCACCCCCGAGCAGTCCACCCAGAACGCGGCCTGCGGCGAGGCGCTGCCCCCCGAGGCCGTGAGCCGTCTAAAAGAGAGCTAGGGCCCGGACCGTGCGCGGGGAGGATGCGCTCGCGCGGCGGGAGATCCGAAAAAAACTCGTTGTCTTGTTTGTATGGGCGGCCGCCTTCGCGTTCGTGGAGGCGGCCGTCGTTGTTTATCTGAGGAAAATTTACTACCCCGGTGGCTTCGCCTTCCCGCTTAAACCGAAAATGCTCGAGTCCATCCTCGAGGTCGAGATCGCCCGCGAGGCGGCGACGATGATCATGCTCGCGGCGGCGACCTGGCTGGCGGACACCCGCCCCTGGGTCCGCTTCGGTTATTTTATGGCCGCCTTCGGAACCTGGGACATCTTCTACTGCATCTGGCTCTGGACCGTTCTCGGCTGGCCGCCCTCGGTATTCACGCTCGATGTTCTCTTTTTAATCCCCATTATCTGGGTGGGGCCCGTGTGGTCGCCGGTCATCGTTTCGTTCGGGCTCATCGGCTGCGGAGCGGCGGTGGTGTATCGCACCGATGGATTTGATCGATGGGGATCGTCTTTGTGAAATTTTGAAAGAATTGGAATTGGGTGTATCTACAGAAATGATAGAAGAGATAGGGGTGCGTCCAGAAGATTTCGAGAATATCTAGTCATGTTTGTCTGTATTTCAGCTAAAGTTCACCTCATTTGAGACTTATTACTCCCCCTAAACCCCCTCCTTAACCCTTCCCCGTGCACTTCCAGAAACGCTCTCGTAACGGGTCTTTTCCTGGGGCTGATTTCGAGCACCTCGCTTTCGGCGAGGGCGCGGTCGATCATTTCATCGACGGGCATCCCCGATTCGGCGCGGCGGAGGAAGACGGCCTTCGATTTCGTGGCGGGGTGTTTTGGCACAAAAAGCGAACAGCAATCCTGATCGGGCTCGATGGAGATCTCGAAGCTACCGAGAGCGCGGGCCTCAGCGATGATTTCCTCTTTGTCCATCCCGACGAGGGGCCGGAGGATGGGGATCGTGGCGGCCTCCTCGACGGCGGCCATGTTGGATAGCGTCTGGCTGGCGACCTGGGCGAGGCTCTCGCCGGTGACGATGGCCAGCGCGCCCTCGAGGGCCGCGATGCGCTCGGTGATCCGCACCATGAACCGGCGGTAGAGGACAACCCTGTCCGCCGGGGGCGCGGTGAGCACGATGTCTTTTTGAAGCGCCCCGAAGGGGATGAGGTAGAGGCGGCTGCCGAGTTGATAGCCGTCCAGTATCTCGGCGAGGTCGCCGGCCTTTTCGGCCGAGACCCGGCTCAGGTAGGGCGCGCCGTGAAAATGGACGAAGACCACTTCACAGCCGCGCTTCATCATCCGCCGGGCGGCGACGGGCGAGTCGATCCCGCCCGAGAGCATGGCGGCGACCCGGCCGCTGGCTCCGATGGGCAGCCCGCCGGGGCCGGGGATTTTTTCTGCGTAGGCGATGGCCTGGTTCTTGAGGGCTTCGATGCGGATCGTCGTGCCGGGCGCTGTGAGGTTGACGGGCAGATGCCGGCGGGCCTGGATGCGCGCGCCGATGGCGGGGTCCCACTCGTTCGAGGGGGCGGGGATGCCCTTATGCTCCCGGCGGGTGCGCACGGCAAAGCTCGAAATTTCCATCGGGGCGATCATCTCTAAAACGCCCTCGGCCACGGTGTCCAGGTCGAGGGGGAATTTGCGGGCGCGGGCGAAGTAGGCGAGCCCGAAGACGCGGCCCAGCGCTTCGCGCAGGCCCTCCCAGCTGGTTTCGGGCTTCATGTCGAGGAGGAAGCGCCCGGAGAGACGGGTGAGCCGGCCGGGCTTGTGGGGCCGCGCGGCCATCTCGATCCGCCGGCCGAGCAGGCGGATGAAATGCGGGCGGTTTTTCCCCTTCAGGCCAATCTCGTTGTAGTGGAGAATGATGCAGTCGGCCCTGTTTTTGGCGATGTCCTCGGTGCTGCTTTCGGTGGAGGTATTGTCCCGGGTCATTCCGTCCTCTGGGTCATGCGGCCTACCGGGTCATTCGGCCCGCTCGATTAAAACTTCCGCGCCGCCCAGCCCTTGAAGTGAATACTTGGTCAGGAACGCCCCGGCGTCCCCGGTGAGCCGCCCGAGGGGGTTCACCGCGCTCGCCGCGCGCGGGGCGCCGTCCACGCTGGCCGGGGTTCTTCCGAAAAAGATGCAAAATGCCTTGCCCGGAGGCCAGTAGGCGATTTCGCCCACCGCCATCTCCTCGCGTGCGGTGGGCTCGGCGGGGGCGTCGAGGGGAATGGCGAAATAAATTTCCTCGCCCCAGATGTTGGCCTGGCCCCCGGTGGGAAGCCCCTCCCAGAGGAGGTCCGCCGTGGGCGTGTCCAGAAGATCGGCCTCCATCCGGACCTCCCCGGCGGTGATCCGAATTTTCCGGCCCATCCCGATTTCTCCTCCGCGCCGCCTCAAGGGATGGATAATCTAGCGGACATGGCTTCCCGAGTCACCTCGGGGCGGAGTTCAGCCGGGGCGGCCTTGACAGGGCTCCCTCGGCCCTCCGAGAATGCCCCGCTTTGCGTATTTCAGCCGTTTTCAGGCGAATTCCACTTCCTCATTCCGGCTATCCGGAGGAACGATGAAGTTTTCCGAAATTGTCGAAAACCTCTCCGCCGAGATGGAACAGGTCGAAGAGGCGATTCAGGACAATTTCCGCTCCGACGTTGTTTTGATTCCAGACGTCAGCGGACATCTGAGCAACTCGGGCGGAAAGCGCATCCGCCCGTTGTTGCTCCTGCTCGCCAGCCGGGCCTGCGGTTTTGAAGGCCCGCGCGCCATTACCCAGAGCGTCGTCGTCGAATATATTCACACCGCCACCCTTCTCCACGATGATGTGGTGGACGGGGCCGAGGTGCGGCGGGGAAGCGAGTCCGCCAACTCGAAATGGGGAAACGAGGCGAGCGTCCTGGTGGGGGATTTCCTATTCGCCCGGAGTTTTTCAATGATGGCCAGGGACGGCAACAGAGAAATCCTCCAAACCATGTCTGATACCTGCACCCTTCTCTCGGAGGGCGAGGTGCTCCAGCTCGTCAATATGTACAACCTGCGGATCACCGAGGAGGAGTATCTCGATGTGGTCTACCGAAAGACGGCCGCCCTCATCGCGGGCAGCTGCCGGGTCGGTGCCCTTCTCGGCGACGCCTCGACGCCTATCGTCAACGCTCTGAACCAGTTCGGCGTCCAGGTGGGTTATGCCTTCCAGCTCGTGGACGATGCGCTCGACTACATGGGCGAGGAGAACCGGACGGGCAAGGAGGTCGGCAAGGACCTTCGGGAGGGGAATATCACGATGCCGCTTCTCCGGGTGTGCGCCGAGGCGACGCCGGAGGAGTTCGAGCGGGTCAATCAGCTTGTGACGCATTCGGACGTTGTCTCATCCGGGGATTTTGAGGTTGTCCTTGAGTTGATGGAGAAATACAAAACGATTTCTTATACGCTGGACAGGGCGCGCAGCTACGTCGAGGCGGCCAAGTCGGCGCTTTCGGCGCTTCCCGACTCCACCCACGTCGATTCCCTCAGGGCCATCGCCGACTACATCGTGGAGCGGGACTATTAACCTCGCGCCCTGGTCCCCCTTTTTTTTCTCATTCGCCATCTGGAACGAAAATGATTTATCCGAGGCGTCCGCTGGTGCTGGCGTCGGCCTCGCCGCGCCGCAAGGAACTGCTTGAGAGCGCGGGGATTGTTTTCGAGGTGTTGGCGCCTCCTGCCACCGAGGAGGAAGGCGTCGATCCCTCGCTGCCGCCCGTGGAGACCGCGAGCGCGGGCGCGCTGGCCAAGGCCTCATGGGCCGCCGCCAGGCGGCCGGAGGCGGCGGTGCTGGGAGCTGACACCGTGGTGGTCCTGGCCGGCGAGATTTTGGGAAAGCCCGCCGATGCCGCCGATGCCCGGCAAATGCTCGCCCGCCTCTCGGGGCGGGGTCACCGGGTGCTCACCGCCTTCTCGGTGTTGGTAGATGGCGCAGTCCACGCCCGCGTTGTCGAAACCGAGGTGAGTTTTCGTTCGTTGGACGAGGCGGCCATCGGGCGTTATGTTGACGGCGGAGAACCCATGGATAAGGCGGGCGCCTACGCGATACAAGGCGCGGGCGGCGGATTCGTGGACCGGGTAATCGGGAGCTATACGAACGTCGTCGGGCTGCCGTTGCCCGAGGTATTGGCGGAGCTGGCCGCGTGCGGTGTGCTGGCCGCGCCCGGCAGCGATTGACCTGGGTTGAGTGACCGGCGTCGATTAAAAGGAGAGGACCATGCGTTTCGCCGAGCGGATGAATTTGCTCAAGACGGAGAGTTCATTCGTTGTCCTGGCCAAGGCCAAGGGCCTTGAGCGCCAGGGGCGCGATATCGTTCATTTTGAAATCGGGGACACCGATTTTGACACCCCCTCGAATATTGTCGAGGAGGCCTACGCCCAGCTCAAGGCTGGGCAGACCCATTACTGTCCCTCGGCCGGGGTGCTCGAGCTGCAGGAGGCCTGCTGCGAGTTTTTCAGGCGGATGGGCCGGGGCGAGTACAAGCCCGATGAAATCGTCATCGGCGCGGGCGGCAAGCCCTTTCTCTACTACACGATCATGGCCTTTGCCGGCCCTGGCGACGAGGTGATTTATCCCGATCCGGGGTTTCCGGTGTATGAGTCCGTCGTCCTCTACGCGGGGGCGATGGCGGTCCCGCTCCCCATTCTCGAGGAAAAAAACTTCCGTTTCTCGGCCGACGATCTCCGCGAGCGGGTCACCGGGCGCACCCGGCTGCTGATCCTGAACTACCCGCATAATCCAACTGGAGGAACACTGACGCGGAGCGATCTTGAGG
>JAPYQX010000422.1 GCA_029937135.1 Nitrospinota bacterium | reverse complement strand
CGTATGAACTCGGGGTGCGTGAGGTGGGTTTGCACGGGGGAAGCGAGCCATTGGCCTGCAAGCAGCTTGAGGATCACATCGCCACCTGCCGCGACCTGGGTTTCAGTTATATTTATTTTTCAACCAACGGTTCGCTTGGTGACGAAAAAAGGTTCAAAACCATTATCGATTCAGGAATTCATTCCATTAAATTTTCGATAAATGGAGGCGACCGGGAAACCTACAAGGAAATCCATGGGCGGGATCATTTCGAGAAAGCGCTCGAAAATCTGAAATTTGTCAGCGAGTACCGAAAATCTTGCTCACGAGAAATCAGGTTATCGGTATCTTTTGTCGAGGTCCCGGAGAATGCTGCATCTCTGCCGGCTCTCAAGAAAGCGGTTTCGCATCTGGTTGACGAAATTTTTCATGTTCCGGCGTCCAATCAGTCCGGCCAAATGCTAAATTTACAGATATCTCCGACCCTTCCTGACACCTGTCAGATTCCCTTTAATCAGATCAACATCACCCAGGAGGGGTTTCTGAGGGGATGTTGCAATGACTATCAGAATATGTTGGCAATGGTGGATCTCAATAAAATTTCGCTTAAGGAAGCTTGGGCCGGGGAGTATTTTCGTTCGTTTCGCCGCCGCCATATGGTCGGCGATCTGGGCGGTACGCTTTGCCACAATTGCATTCATGGAGGAAACGACTCGGCTGCTCCGCTTCGCCCCGAGCTCGGCGATTGGGGTACCCTCCAGGAAGATAGCCGGAATATTATTCAGGTGGGCGTTCCGAAGTCATAAAAATTCAGGCAGGTATTCAATCGGAAAAGGAAATATTTTCACGTGGCAATCGATATTTGTTTCAATAGAAGCTACCTTAAAAAATCGTTGGGTGGCGAATTATTAATTCGTCATGAACACCTAAATATGTATTTTCCTGGATTTTCGACGGAACAGAGCAAAGCGAGGCAAGAATCTTTGTAGCCGCATAATATAATTGGCCAAAAACGCCTGAGCGGTGGGCTGCCAGATTTTCGGAAGTGGCCGTGCAAAAGAGGCCCTCGCACAGGAGAAGCGGCTCACTTACTTCATCAGGCAGCGAAGCAGTAGCGAGTTCCAAGTAGAGGCACCGCATGAGGAAGAGAAAATTAGCCATAATTTGAAAAATGGAGAGCGTTTTCGCATAGTTGCGCGGTATAGACGTTGCCTGGGCGCGCTCTTTCAGGGATGGGAAATGTCGTTTGATTAAGGGGGATGTCTTTTGAGTTCATGCAGTGATCGCGAGGCGAGAAGCTCCGTGGAGACAAAGGTTCTAGAGATTTACAAAAAAGAGAATCCTTCCCAGTACTTTATCGACAGGTCCGAGAAACACCTTTTGGAATGGGGTCAGAGACGCGAGCGTCTTTTCCGAGTTCTCTTGAATTTCCCGCCAAAGATGTTTGCCGGAAGCGACCTTCTGGAACTCGGCTCAGGAACTGGTGAAAAATCAATCTATTATGCCCTCTGGGGAGCACGTTGCACCCTCGTCGATATGAACGATTTCGCGATCGAGCAGACACGCGCGATATTTGAAAAATTAGCCCCTCACACGGATAACCATCAATTTATAGAAAGCTCCTTGTTCGATTTCGAAAGTGAGAAAACTTTCGATATCGTACTTTCAGATGGGGTGATTCATCACACCGCCGCCAAGGAAGCCGCTTTTCGTCATCTCGTATCGTTCTTGAAACCAGGTGGGTACGTCATCCTGGGCATTGGGAACAGCGCGGGGGCTTTTCAGCGGATGCTTCAACGGATGTTGGTTTATCGCTTCGCCGATAGCGAAGATGAGATTGTAGAGGTTTCGGAGAAGCTGTTTTCCGAACATATCGGCAGAGCCGAAAAATATGGCAATCGGACGCGGAGAGCAATCATTTTCGACAATATTGTGAATCCGAAGCATGACAATATTTCGGTTCCGGAGGTTCTGAAATTATTCCGAGAGGCAGGGCTTGAATTTTATTCATCATGGCCGCCAATTATGCCTCCTATCTTGGGAGATTCACCTAACCGCACAACCTTCGATCTTTTAGATTTTCCCGAGGCCGCCGCCCTTTCCGAGGCGGCATGGTTAGCTCATGATAAAGATGATTACGACGAAATCCCGGTATCACTTGCTTCTCTACGAACATTTCATAATAAGTTGGACGAGATCGTCTCCTATATGAACGATTTCTCCACAGAATCAAGTTTTGATCACGATGAATTCGGAGAACTTATCGACAATTACGCAGAGGTTGTGAGTGAAGTTAATCCACTATTGAACCTAACCAATAAGCTGAAGGGAGTCCTTCAGGAAGTCAAAGAAACAATAAATGTATCGAAGTCAGGCGACCTGGATAAGCT
>JAPYQX010000421.1 GCA_029937135.1 Nitrospinota bacterium | reverse complement strand
CGGCTGGCGAAGAAAAAATGGGACATGCGGGTAACGCGGCCGGGCGCGGAGGCGGTCCTGATCCCCTCCCGGCACAAGCACATCGACGATGTGTTGTGGGACATCAAGTGGGCCAATGCAGTGGATTTCGTGGATGACCCGGAAGAAGCGGATCTGGCGAAGTACGGCCTCGCCCCGAAGGATCCGAAGGACGTGAACCGGGTGAACGTCTGGATCAAGAAGAAAAAAGAGGGCCCCGAGGTAAAAAAATCCTTCACTCTCGGGCCTCTGACCGGCGGCAAGCCCCTGACGGGGGGCATGTGGACCTACGGCCGGCTCGACGGGACGACGCGCCTGTTCGCGTTCAGCAAGAAGGATTTCGGCAATATCCTCAAAACCTCATTTTATCTGAGCGACCGCCGCCTCGCGAAAATCGAGACCGAGGAAGATATCGTCCGTGTGGCGGTGAAATACCCCGGGGGCGCTGAAATGGTGTTCCGCCGGAGCGGCGAGAGTTGGACGATCAAGGACTCCTCGGGAAGGAAGGCGAACGGCAGCACTATCGAAAGCCTTCTCACCATGCTGAAGGACCTCGAAAACGAGGGGGAGGCAAAGGAAGGGCCCTACGACTTCGAAAAATTCCGTGCCCGGGTGTCTCTCGAGGATAAAAGCGGAAAAAAACTCGGACCTATCATCTTCGCCGGCGGCGAAACGAAAGATTGGTTTTTTGTGAGGGAAGGAAAGGGCGGCAAGGTGCTCAAGGTGAAAAAAACCCAGGTCGGCCCCAACCTGCCCGCGTCGGCGGACGTGCTGTTCCTCGAGAAAAAAAAGAAAACCGAAACCTAGGCGCCAACCGCCTCGGCCGCATCGATCATACGGCCGCCAGACTCCAGCGTTTGTCTCTACCCTTTGTCTTACGAAAAATACCGAACCATCACCCTGCCGTGCTGTTCGTCGCGCCGATCACCCGGCCGATGGAAATCCGCTTGCCTGCGTGACCCGCTCCATCTGCTCTTTGTGCAGGGCGTCGTGAATCCCCATGTAGTGCATCCGGTCGTACACATTTAGATCACCATAGCGGGTGACCGGTGGGTTCAAACGCTCGAGTTCGCGCTCGCGATAGGGTAAGAGGGTCTCATTCGTCTCCTCGCGGGCGGGCATGAGCAGCGCGATCATTTTGGATAGAAGGCGGCCCTCCACGGGGAGGAGGTGATCGGGCGTGAGAACAGGGCCCTGCTCGCGGCGCCTGAGCTGGTCCGAGGTCAGCTTTTGGGGGTTATCGGGCGCATTGTCCCATGTTCCCGTTTTTTGCGCGGTCTCAAGGGTTTCGACGAGGTTTTTCCGGGCGTGCCGGTCGGTGAGAATAATGTGTTCCACCCCCTGGGCGATGGACCACTCCCCGCCGGGAGGCTCCCATCCGGCCTGGGCATCAGTGTGGTTTTTCAGGAATTCCACTAAATCCCGGCGGTCGTTCATCGCCGAATCGATAGCCGCGTCGAATTTCTCTTCCGGGGTCATGGCCTGTCCTTTCGGAATGATGAATGGGTACCGGCGGGCTGACGGAAAATATCACAGATTCCGCTCCGCGTCCGCCAGTCGTCCCCTAAATTTTTTTCGGTGGTAAAACCACGCTATAATTTTCGATTTCAACAGATGCCCCGGCTTGGTGACGAGGAGGTGGCCGGGGTGTAGGCTATGTTCTGTAGCGTAGGGGGCCGCTCCTTCCCCGCCTTTCCGCATTTCCGGCGCCGATATGGTGCCATTTTATCCATAAATGAACGGAGCGAAGGTGTCCTCGATGCCAGGAAATTGTGACAATGCCGGAAAAAGATGATTCAATACCCGGTCCGGGCGCCGATTCGGACCGCATCGATTTTTCGGCTGGCGAAATCGCCAACCCTGGAAATGTGGGTGGCCGCTCACGCCTCCGAAAAGTGATCATTCTTTTCGTTCTGGCGGGGGCCGCTTTCGGAGCTTACAAGGGGTTATCCGTCTGGCGCGAGGAATTTCGAAATTACGAATCCACGGACAACGCTTACGTAAAGGCCACTGTCGTCCCCGTCAGCTCTCAGGCCGCGGGCGTCGTGAGCGAAATGCTGGTGTCCGACAACCGGGCGGTGCACGCGGGCGATCTGCTGGTCCGCCTTGATGCCAGGCGCTTTGAGGTGGCCGTCGAAAAGGCCCGGGCGGCCGTCGGGGTGGCGCGGGCGCGCTACGAAGCAAGCAAGATTTCCGTCATTCACTCGCAGGGGCGCGTCACCGGCCTCCTCGATAAGGCCCGCGCCCGGATGGGGACGCTCAGGAAGACCCTGCGCTCGGCCCGGGCCCTTCTCGTCCAGAGGCGCAAGGAAACCCAGGCCACCGCGGCCGCCCTGGCGCGAACGCGGGATGATTTGAGG
>JAPYQX010000420.1 GCA_029937135.1 Nitrospinota bacterium | reverse complement strand
GAGCGCACCCTCGATCCGGAGCGAATTCCCTCCCTGATCGAAGATCTCCATTCCGCCGCGGTTCTTTATCACCAGTCGCGGGGGATACACACTGCGGCTCTCTCGGACGGGGAGAATCTCATCGCCGTGGCCGAGGACGTTGGACGCCACAACGCGCTCGATAAACTCAGGGGGGAGACCCTCGAGCGGGGGATCGACACGCGCGATCATATTCTCATCAGTACGGGCCGTATCTCCTCGGAAATGCTTCGCAAGGCGGCGCGGATGAACGCTCCTTTCGTCGTATCGCGGACTTCGCCGACGAGTCTCTCGATTTATGTGGCCAAGCGGCTCGGAATCACGTTGATCGTATATGTCCGCCGCGACAGGTACAACGTCTACTCTCACCCGGAAAACCTCGCCTTCTCGGCGGAGGCCGTGGCCGCGTGGGCCAAAAACGGCGCCGTGGCTCCCTGAGGGCTGGCCTGGCTTTGGGGAGTCTGAGCGAAATGTATCCTCTCGAAAATTCGGACAAAGAGCGGATTGACGGAGAGTCCCCCTCTTCTCCGCCGACTTCCTCTCTGCCGCCTGCGGCGGTGCGCCGCCGCGATGCCCGCCGCGGCCGGAAAAAAAAGGGCCGCAAGAAAGCAAAAGAATTCATGGACGTCGCCGATCAGGCCTTCGCCCATCAGGCGGCAATGTCTGTGTGGAGAGAGGCCGAAGAGGTGATCGACGCATCGCCCTCTCTAATAGAAGGAGTGAACAGGCTTCGCACGCTTGGCAGTTTCGAGGATCGAGGCGCGTTCGCCATCATTTGGCAAAAAAAATGGGAGAACGCATGGGGCAGGATTGAAGATGCGGCGACGCCTCCCGAACGGTTGAAAATCGTGATGAGCGTAGTGATGAATTCCTTCGAGCAAGAAGACAAAGCGCGGCTGGAGGCGGGGCTTCCCCTCATTATTGATGAGGGCGAAGGCCAGCAATTTATCTGTTTCGCTTTGGAACGCCTGTTTGAAGAAGCCGGAGGCGAAATAGAAGAAGAAATTTAGTCCTATGGGCCGGGCGCTATTACCGAGGGCGGAACCTGGCTTTTGAATTCGATTGCCGCCGAAATTCCCACTTGATTTGAGCGGGAATGGCTGAGCCATTCGGCTATCAATTTGTTGCGTAGGTTGACTGGTTGTTTTTGATGGCTAGCTAAGTCTGAAGAGGGGGTGGAAGCGATGCCCAAGGATCGATGGGCGGTGCATCTATGCTCTTGCAACGGTGCTCTTCCGATTGATGCCAAGGAGATTGGGCGGCTGGCCGAGCTCGATGCCCCTCCTTCGGTCCACACGAACTTGGGCCGGGAAGTCGCCGGCGCCTACTGGGAAGGGGCGATAGGTTGCTGATGATTGCCGCGGCGGCCCTCCTTTTTCTTTGGTCTCCCTGGTTGAATCTTCTTGGTGTTATTTTTGGGGGAGCGCATATTTATTTCCGGCAGATTCCCACCCCGGAAATCTCCGTCGCGTGATTCTCGAAAATAATCCTCGATCAGGTTAGTTCGATGTTCACGGAGCATCCGGGCGCGGCATGTCGTCCGGCGGCGAGGCGACGATGACGAATTCCAGATCGGCGGTGCCGGGATTTTCGATTCCGTGCATCACGCCGGGCGGAATGAAGATCACCGCGCCGGGTTTGCAAATGTGAGCTTCGTCGTCCAGGGTGACCCGCGCCGTTCCCTTGAGTATGTAATAGATGTTTTCGGCCCGCTCATGTTTGTGCGCTTCCGCGTAGCCGCCAGGCTGATAAATCGATATTCGGAAATCAAAGTGACGGGTCTTTGAATTTTCAGGGGCGACAAGCATCTTGGAGAGCGCGTTGTAGTGGGCGGGAGGCGCGAGCCAGGGTTTTTCTTCTTACCTGAAAATGAGAGCATCCATGGAAAGCTCCTGAGTGGGGAAAGTTAGATGTTTCTCCATAGACTGGCCATTATTATACGTTCCGTAACGGCGGGAAAAGAGCTTCCTCTCTATTAAGGGATTGATTCATGGAAATTATTCGAAGCCCCGATTTAGGCCTCTTTACACCCAACTACGATGTGGAGGCGGATGAAGTGGAGGAGTATCTCGAATGGCTCCACGGCGAGCACCTTCCGCGGACGCTGGCCGAGGGGTCGTTTTCGGCCATCTCCCACTATGAGGCGATTGAAGCGCCAAAACGATTCCAGCTACTGGAAATCATGCCCTCCTACCCCGGATTTCACAGCGCCGGGAGGCTGGAGGCGGCAAAACAACTTCCGGCCAATGTCGCGGAAAAAATGGCGCTTCGGCTCGGTCAGGTTCATGGCCATTACGCCGAGGTGTCGCGTGTGAATGGGCCCGCGGCTTCAAAACAGGATCTGGCCATCGGGCTTGCGG
>JAPYQX010000419.1 GCA_029937135.1 Nitrospinota bacterium | reverse complement strand
GGTCTGATCTGGTACTAGCCCGCCATGTGAAGAAACCCTGCCCCATGTTATGTTTACCGATTGTTTGTGCCGCTGCGCTGATTTGCCCTTTATTTTTTATTTCCGGAGATATGGATGCTCCCCTCCAATGGCCGGCCGAAGCGCGAACGGAAAATCGTCATACGCGGCGCGCGCGAGCATAATCTCAAAGACCTGAATCTGGATATCCCGCGCGACAAACTTGTTGTTGTTACGGGCCTGAGTGGGTCGGGAAAGAGCAGTCTCGCTTTCGATACGCTTTACGCCGAGGGCCAGCGGCGCTATGTCGAATCCCTCTCGGCCTATGCCCGCCAGTTTATGGATCAGATCGACAAGCCTGACATTGATTCCATCGAGGGCCTCTCGCCCACCATAGCCATCGAACAAAAGACCGTCAGCAAAAATCCAAGGTCCACCGTGGGCACGGTAACGGAGATTTACGGTCACATCCGCTTGCTTTTCGCCCGGGTGGGCTCCCCCCACTGTCCCTCCTGCGGGGAGCAGATGAATTCGCTCAAGATGGAGCAGATGGTCTCGCGCATCATGGACATGGTCCCCGGGACATGTCTTCAGGTGCTTGCGCCGATTGTCAGGGGGCGCAAGGGGATTTACCGGAAGGAACTCGAAGCGCTCGAGCGGAAAGGTTTCGGGCGGGTCCGGATTGACGGGCATTATTTCGACCTGGGCACGGAGATCATTCTCAAGCGCCACATGAAGCACAATATCGAGGTCCAGGTGGATCGTATTGTCGTGAAGCCGAGCCTTGAGCGGCGTCTCATCGATACCATCGAAACGGCGTTTTCGCTTTCAAGCGGATTGATTATTTTCCAGGATGAGAAAGGACCGGAATATCTTTTCAGTCAGGATTTCTCTTGCGCCAAGTGCGACATCACCCTGCCCGAGACCGCACCCCGGATGTTTTCCTTCAACAGCCCATACGGCGCCTGTGAGTTGTGCAGTGGGTTGGGAGTCGTACGCAGGATGGACCCGGCCCGGGTCATGCCCGACCTCGGGCTTTCGATTGACGAGGGCGCAATCGTTTCCTTGTCGGGGAAAAAAAGTTTTCTTTCCTCCGTTGTCGATGCGGTGATCGAGGAATACAAAATTCCGCGGGACCGCCCCTTTGGAAAACTCTCGAAGAAACACCACGATTTATTGATGTACGGGACCAAAGGAAAAAAGCTGAAAATTCGCCACAAGACGGCGAAGCGCACGCTCAGGTGCGAGCGGGTCTTTGATGGCATCTTGAGTGCTATCAGGGAGCGGTTTGATAATTCCGCGAGCGAAAATATCCGTGAGGACGCCGAGCAATATATGAGCGCCATGCCGTGCGAGGGTTGCGGCGGCGCGTGGCTGCGGCCCGAGAGTCTTGCCGTTACTTTCGGCGGCAGGAATATCGGGGAAATATGCGCCCTGCCTATTGCGAGAGGCCGCGCCTTTTTCGGAGAGATGTCGGCGCGCTACGCGCAGGATCCGGTTGCCGAACGGATTCTCAAGGAGATTACGGAAAGACTCGATTTCCTGTCCCGGGTCGGACTGGATTACCTGACGCTGAATCGTCCGACGGCCTCGTTGAGCGGTGGAGAAGGCCAGCGGGTCCGCCTGGCGAGTCAGATAGGAGCCTCTCTTGTTGGTGTTCTGTACATCCTCGATGAGCCGAGCATCGGCCTGCACCAGCGCGACAACCGCCGTCTTCTCGATACACTCGCAAAACTGCGCGACATGGGGAACTCGGTTATTGTCATCGAGCATGACCGCGACACCATCGAAAGTGCCGACTACGTTGTGGATTTGGGACCGGGCGCCGGCGAGCATGGCGGTTTTTTGGTGGCGGCGGGAAGTCCCGGGGAAATTATCCAAAATCCGAACTCGTTGACCGGCCGCTATCTCAGCGGCAAGTGCCAAATTTCATCCCCCGAGGTGCGCCGCACTCCCCGGGGGAAGTCCATTAGGATAAATGGCGCCAGCCAGCACAATTTAAAGGATTTGGACGTGTCCATACCCTTGGGTCTTCTGGTTTGCGTCGCGGGGGTGAGCGGAAGCGGTAAGAGCACTTTAGTCGAGGAAATACTATATCGGGCTCTTTCGCAAAAACTCTACCACTCCCTCGCAACGCCCGGAGAGCATCGCTCCATCGAGGGGGGCGAGGAGGTTGATAAGGTGGTCGATATCGATCAAACACCCATTGGCCGCACCCCGAGAAGCAATCCGGCCACATACAGTGGCGTCTTCTCCCCGATCAGGGACCTCTTCGCGAAAGTTCCCGAGTCGAGAAAAAGAGGTTATAAACCTGGCCGCTTTATAATAAATGTAAATGGAGGCAGCTGCGAGGCAAGTAAGGGTTAAGGCACCAATCGCATAGAAATTCA
>JAPYQX010000418.1 GCA_029937135.1 Nitrospinota bacterium | reverse complement strand
GCCTGAAGCGCTGGTCCTCGACCGCCAACCGGGCCGAGAGGCGGTCCAGCTGCGAAAGAAGGGATTCGGTCCGAAGGCGGCCCTCGGCGTCTCGGTCGCGCGCGAGGGCCAGACGGGCCTCGATCCGGCGAAGCTGAACTTCGTCTTTATCGATTTCGCGCTCGACGTTTTGGATGGCGGCCGAACCGGCGGCGGCCGGCGCGGCGCGGACCGCGAGGGCCGGAGCCACCAGAAAAACCAGACCCGAAAGGATTGCCGCGGCCGGGCGCACCCCCCAACCGCACTGGCCGCGCCAGCCGGTTCCCGGCCCCGCCCCGCCTCCCCGGCCCACCTTATTCCCTTTGCTTCCGGAGATAGTGGCTCACCGTGGCCGCGCTTCCCACGAATCCCAGGCTCGCGCCCACTCCGACGAGGAGGACGCCCAGATGCCAGCCTCCTGGCCGAACGATAAACCCCTCGGCCGAAAATCCCGAGAGCACGGGCAGGAAAAAAGCGTAGTAGAGCAGCATCAGCGATGCGTAGGCCGCGATGCCCCCGCAGGCGCCGCACAGGACCCCCTCGGTAATATAGGGAGTCCGGATGAACCCGTCGGTCGCTCCGACGAGGTGCATGATGGCGATATCATCGCGGCGGGCGAATAGCGTGAGCCGAATGGTGTTGGCGATGATGAAGAGAACACCGAGCCCGAGCAGCGCGGATATCGTCCACACCGCCAACCGGATGAGCTGTATCGCCCCTTCCAATCGCCGGAGCCAGGTGAGATCGTTGCGGAGACGCTCGACCCCCGGCATCACGCGCACCCGGGCCATGAGCGATTCGATATTCGCCATCGTCCGCCAACCCGGCCTGAGGATTATCCGGTAGGAGGAGGGAAGAAACGCCTCGCCGAGGCCGTCGAGCACGCCAGCGTTGGGGCCCAGTTGCTCACGAAATTTTTTGAGGGCTTCATCCGATGTCCGCTCGGCCACCCGCTCGACCGACTCGGAGCGAAGCACAGCGCTCTTGATCGCCTCTTTTTCGGTGGAGGTGATTTTATTTTTCAGGAACACCTCGACCTGGAACCGCTCGCGCCAGTTTCCGATGAGATCCGAGACGTTCACCTGGACAATCCACAACGCCCCGAAAAAGATCAGGCTGATCGTCGTCGTCACGATAGTGAGCGCCGCGACGGCGCGGTTCTCTCGAATGTCGAGAAGGGCTTCCCCGAAAAAATAGGGGAACGACTGAAGCCAGCGGTTCACGCCCCGACCTTCATGATCTGGCCGAACTCAAGGCGAACCGTTCGCGAGCCGACATATTCGATCACCGATCGATCGTGGGTCGCAACCACCACGGTCGTCGCTAGGCGGTTCACTTCCTTGAAAACATCCATGACCTCGTTGGCCATTTCAGGATCAAGGTTTCCCGTTGGCTCATCGGCGATGAGAAGCGGGGGGCGGTTCACCAGGGCCCGGGCGATGGCAACGCGCTGTTGCTCGCCGCCGGATAAAAACCGGGGGTAAAGGTCGCGCTTCTCGGCCAGGCTCACCAGCTTGAGAACGGCATAGACTCTGCGGCGAGCCTCGCGGGCGGATACTCCGATGGCGCGCTGACAAAATGCGATGTTCTCGAACACCGTCCGGCGCGGGAGGAGCTTGAAATCCTGGAAGACAACCCCGATCCCCCGCCTGAGGTGAGAGAGCTCCTTCCGGCGGAGGCGGGTGATGTTGCGCCCCGCGATGAAGACCTGCCCCCGGTCGGCGATCTCGGCTCCGTAGAGAAGGGAGAGCAGCGTTGTCTTTCCGGCCCCGCTGGGCCCGGTGATGAATACGAACTCCCCCCGCCCGACCTGGAGATCGATGGTCTGGAGAACGAAGCGGCCGTGCTCATAGCGCTTCCAGACGTTCGCCAGACGGATCATGTCCTGAGAAGGAGCCGCCTCGGCCGCGGCGGCCCGCCTCGCGGCCGGCTTCGTCCTCGGGGAAGAAGGGGTTTGCAAATCCAGCGTCTCCCTTAATGGGCTTTCGGCTTCGGGGCAGGCAGCCGAATCCCGGACATCCCAACTATTTGCTTTTAATGAGGAAAGGCAAGAAACACTGAGTCGTATCCGGGGCGGAGCAAGGAGCGCGGCCAGACGGGGATTATACAGGAAACGAACGCGGGGCGAATTATTTTCCGGCCAATTCCCTCGCCCGGGCGGCGATGTTTTCGGGCGAGAATCCGAATTTCTCGAAACTCACCTTGGCCGGGGCGCTCGCGCCAAAACCGCTCATCGCCACGACACCGCCCGAATCACCCACCCATTCGAGCCAGCCCTGGGACGCGCCCGCCTCGACGGCCAGCCGCGGGCCCGCGTCCGGAGCGAGGACCTCGTCGCGATAGCTTTGGGGCTGCGCCCGGAATATGTC
>JAPYQX010000417.1 GCA_029937135.1 Nitrospinota bacterium | reverse complement strand
TCGCTCGAGCTTGTCGGCCGGGGCGAGGTCTGGCCCTTTGTGACGGAAACCTACCAGCTCGAGGAGGCCGAAACAGTCCATGACCGCCTCGAGGCGGGCCTCATCACCGGACGGGCGGTGATCGTGATGGATTAACCCGCCAAAAGACAACGTTCGGGCTGAAAATATGAAGGCGGGCAGCCTGATGATCCGATGTAATAGAGAGGGGAGATCAAGATGAGCGGCAAGATAAAACTATTAACCTGGCCGGATTTTCCGGATGATTTTTCGGTATGGAAGCTCAACCCTACCGGCGCCAATCTCGAAACCAGGGAACTCGCCCCGGGCGTCTATGCCCTGCTCTCCTCTATTCCGGGGGTGGACAACGCCGGTTTCGTTGTGGGTGATCGCGGGGTATTGGTGATCGACGCCCACATCTGCGTCCCGATGGCGGAGCAGATACTGGAGCGCGTGCGCGAGGTGACGGACAAGTCCATCCTCTACCTCGTGAACTCGAACTACCACGGGGACCACACTTTCGGGAACTGTGCCTTTCCCGCCGAAACGCTGGTCGTCCAGCACCGGCGAACGGCCGAGATCGTTCCCTACTTCGACGAGGAAATCGCCTTCATGACCCCGTGTGTGGGTGGCGACCCGAAAATTTTCGAGGGAGTGACGCTAAGGCTGCCCGATATCGTGTTCGACGACTATCTCCGGCTCGACCTGGGCGGCCGCGTGGTGGAGTGTCACTACTTCGGCGCCGCGAACACCCCCGGCGACACCATCACTTATGTCCCCGAGGCGAAGGCCGCCTGGACGGGAAACGTGACGGGCGGAATCTTCGGCCTCGGCCTCGAATCCGATGCGGCCACCTTCCTGGGGGCCCTCACCCGCTTTATCCAGACGCTCGATATCGAGACCCTGATTCCCGCCCACCGTCCTCCGGCGGGATCCGAGCTTTTGAGGGACTACCTCGTTTATTTCAGCGAGGTGGCCGACGGGGTGCGGAAAGCCGTCGGCGCCGGATGCTCGCTCGGGGAGACCCTGGATCGTGTGCTCCAGAGCGATCAGTTCTCGCTCCCGGCCGGCGACCCCAACGCCGCCGTCATGACCGGCCGCCATCGGTACAATGTCCAGAGAACCTATCAGGCGATGTCGGCGGAATAAAAAAATTCGCCCGGGCCGGAGCCGCTTTTACGCGTCGAGCCCGAGCAATTTCATCGCGGTTCCGCTTCGTATCATCTCTTTTTCATCCTCCGGCAGCTCGAGCGCCTCGATGTCGGCGACGCAGCTGTCCATCTCGCCCATCGCCTGCGGATAGTCGCTTCCCAGCATCACCCGGTCCGCTCCCCAGCGCCCGACGGCGAACTGGAGCGCCTCGCTCTCGAAAGCCACCGAGTCGATATAGAGGTTCTTGAGGTACTCGCTCGGCGGCTTCGAGATGAACTCGCTGCAGGGCGCGTGGGTCCTGAATCCCTTGTCGAGGCGCCCGAGCGAATAGGGGATGAGACCCCCGATGTGAGGGACAACCACCTTGAGATCGGGCACCGCCTCGAAGAGCCCGCTGAAGGCGAGCCGCGCAGCCGTCAGTGCGCTCTCGAAGAGAACGCCGAGCACCGTCTGAAGCCAGAAATCGCGCATCTGGTCCGCCCCGGGCGGCAGGAACGGATGGAGGAACACGGGGACGCCAAGCTCGGCCGCGCGCTCGTAGAACGGCCACAACTCGCGGCCGTGAATCGGTTTTCCGTCGATGCTCGTGATGAGATAGACGGCCCGGAAGCCAAGCTTTTCGACGGCGCGCTCGAGCTCCCCGATGGCGAGCTTCGTATCCTGGAGAGGAACGGTGCAGGCGGCTGTGAATCGTTTCGGGTATTCGGAGACAATTTTGGCGAAAGCGTCGTTCACCGCCCGGGAGAGGGCAAGCCCCGCCTCCGGTTCCCAGAGATAGACGTGGGGCATGGTGAGAGAGAGCATCTGCATGTCCACCCCGCATGCGTCCATGTCCTTGATTCGGAGTACAGGGTCTAGCTGGGCCGGGCTGATGTGGACGACCGGGGTGCCGTCGATCATGAAGACCCGCTTCCCGCCGCTCTCCTCTACGAGCTGCACCTTTCCCCCGAGGCGGCCGACCTCGTCCAGGTAGACTTGGGGGTAGAAATGGTTGTGGATATCGATTCGCATCGGGGCTAGGCCTCCCTTTGATTTAAGGCGATTGACTGGCGGGACAAGGTATCCGAAAGACGGCCCACCCTCAATTCGCGCGAGAAAAAAATCCCGGCGCTCCCCGGGCGGCCACGGAGGGCGCGTTGCGCCCGGGGAGCGCCTCCGCTCCCCATGTGCTATAAAGCGGAATATAAATACGTTATTCTGACCAATCTAGGAGAATATTTTTGTG
Source organism: Nitrospinota bacterium (assembly GCA_029937135.1). Lineage (GTDB taxonomy): Bacteria > UBA8248 > UBA8248 > UBA8248 > UBA8248 > UBA8248. The sequence continues at coordinate 28 of JAPYQX010000417.1, read as the reverse complement.
GCCGAATCCGACCTGAAGGGTAAATGGG
>JAPYQX010000416.1 GCA_029937135.1 Nitrospinota bacterium | reverse complement strand
ATCCGGTGCCGCCGCGCATCTTGAGCGGCAGGCAGGAGAAGAGGAATTTCGTACCAACGACTTCCTTCAAATTCGCCATGTTCTCGACGTTGAGCACCTTGCGCTCGCGGCAGACCTTGTGCGCCCAGTAGCCGCGATCCTTCATGGCGAGCGAGGAATCGACGCTGGGCGAGTCGATGCCGACGTTGATGCATCCCCGGTCGGCCAGCCAGTTCATCGCCTCCTCGTTGAGGCCGGGGTACTTGTAGAGATAGTCGTTGAAATCGCCGCCGTAGTATTTTTCGTAATGACCCGTCCAGATGAGCACACTCCCCTTATCGGGCACCTTGAGGTTTGCGGCTTGGCAAGCCTCCTCTATGTCCTTCGCGCCCATCCAGTCGTCGGTCCCGCAAAACTTGCTGAGGTCGAGGCAGATCGCCTCGGTGAAAAACCACTCGAAACCGAGCTCGTCGATGGTCTCGGCCCCGGGCTCGCTGTCCATGTGAACGAATGCGTCCACATGGGTGGGGCCGTGGTCGCTCATGAGAAGGATATTGGTGGTCGAGGTGTGGCCCGAGGGCGAGTCGCGGTAGGCGAAGGCGGTCTCCTCGTGCGTCTTGGCGGGATAAACGACGGTCCGTTGATGGCCGGGATAAACGGGCATCCCGTTGAAAATCTCCTGGGTGAGATCGACGATTCTCCACTTCATTGGTGCGCTCCCCTCTCGATAGAAATGAACGGATGACTCGGCGAGTCTTTCGGTCGCCGCATAATGGCGATCAGGCGGCGGATTTCGGGGCCTCCCCGCCCCCTTCCCAAAGACGGTAGCGGACGACAATGAACCCGAACACCAGGATCAGGGCCGCGCTCGCGAGGTAGGCGGCGCGGACCGGGCCAAACCACAGGCTGTCCGCCCGGAAGCCGCTGACGGCGGCCCGGCCGACGGAGTAGAGAACAAAGTACATGCAAAAAATGAATCCCTCGCGGTGGGGGCGGAGCCGGAGGTGGCGAAGGATAAAAAACCAGGCGAGATTCAGCGCCATCTCGTAGAGCATGACAGGATGAATCGGCGTGTCCGGGAATTCCCGGCCAGCGATGCTCGAGGCGGGGAAAATCAGGCCGAAGGGCGAGTCGGTGGGAACCCCGTGGGCGTCGCCGTTCATTAAATTTCCGAAACGGCCAAATACCTGGCCCAACATGACCGATGGCATCACCGTATCCGCGAAAGCGAAGGTCGGCGCCGCGTGCCGCCTCAGATACAGGAAGCCCGCCAGCACTCCTCCGATGAACCCCCCGTGGATGGCGAGGCCGCCGTGCCAAATCTGGGGAATTTCCCACGGATTGACGCCGTAAAATTGCCAGTTGAAAACGACATAGTAAATACGGCCGCCCAGGATGCCCGCGAACATGACGAGAAGCCCGAAATTCATGATTTCGTCGGGTGTAATCGGCAGCTTTTTGCGTTCGGCTTCCTTACCGGCCAACCACACCCCCACCAAAACGGCCGTCACGTACATCAACCCGTACCAGCGAAGCGCGAACGGACCTATCTGGAAAATGATGGGGCTCACCTGATAACCTCCAATTTCAAAACAACGCATTCGAGGACGAAAGAAAATGCCCCTTCGCTAGATGGGGCATTCTCCTCGGGGTCGGCAAAAATTTCAATATCGCGCCGCGCTAAATTTCCCCGGCTCATCAACCGCCGTGGCGGTAGACCTCGCTTTTCGGATAATAATCCTTCCAGCCGAACCAAAACGATTGTGTGCTGGGGATCATGTTGAGATTTTTCCCTTTCAGGGACCCCTCGACAGCCTTTCCGGTCAGCAGGACCCAGCGGCTTCCGGTCTCGCGGTCCCGCATGAGACTGCATCCCGCTCCGGAGGCGGTCTTTTTTGAGCCCATCTTCGCTTCGGACTCAAAAGTCAGAACCCTGCCCTCCAGCCGGCGCTCGAACACGACACCCGACTTTGCCGATTCGCAATAGGAGACCAAAAGATCTTTTCCGGCGAAAATATCGTTCACGACCCCGGCGCGATTCAGATCGGCGAACGGGTAGACTTTCGCTTTTTTGGGTCCGCCGCCCGAGGCAAGCGCGACGGCGACGACAAAGGTCTTGGGGTGGAGCCGGTTGTCGCGGTATTTCTGGGGTATCACCCCCGTTTGAGAACTGTAGTAATAGCCCTCGTAGGGGTCCCGGCTCGAACTGAAAACTCCGCCGAAGCGCCCCGTATTTTTTTTCAGGATGCGGGTGCCGGGAAACAAACGCTTCCATTCGCCATAGGTCATCATCGCCGAGGGCAGCGAAGCCAGCCGCTTTCCTTTCAGGGGACCGATTATCCCCTCGCCAATCAGGTGGCTCCAGAGCGTGTCCGTCTGGCGATCATACATAACCAGAACATTTTTCCAAAGTTTCCCAGAAACCC
>JAPYQX010000415.1 GCA_029937135.1 Nitrospinota bacterium | reverse complement strand
GTTTCGCGCCCGTCCCGGGATTATTCACGCCTGTCCCCGTAATGTTCCTTTGGCCGAAGGAGAGGAGCCCGCCGGAGGGTGAAAAGAGCAGGCCGGTGGAAAAGAGGACGCCGGAGGGTGAAAAGCGCGGGCCGGTGGAGAAGAGGACGCTGGGGAGAGGAGGAGAGAAGGCCCCGCCGGGCCCGCCGGAGGGCCGAATCCCCCGATTCCGCTCCGGTCCCGGCCCGGTTCCGATGAGGTATTCGCCGAATTATCCTCGAAAATCCGAGTTCCCCAATTCCCTGCAATTGTATAGAATCACCTTTTTCCGATTTGCTTGGTTTGTGATTCCAAATAAAAGGGGGGAGTAAATGAACACTCGCAAAAGGTTTTTCGTGATGGCGGCCGCGCTCGCGGTGGGCGGGCTCTTCGCGGCCCAGGTGCACGCCGCCGCCAACATCACCATCGTGGGCGCCAGCAAGGGCGCCGGCGCGTTCCGGATGGCCGCGGGCCTCGCCGAGGCGGTGAACAAGACGAGCAAGACCGTCAACGTCACCAACCGCGAGTCCAAGGGATTCGTTGCCAACACTCGACTCGTCGCCAACGGCCGCTCCGAGATCGGCATGACGAACGGGATCTTCGTTGATTTCATCCAGCGCAAGCACAAGCCTTTCCACAAGGGCAAGGCAATGAATACCATCCGGGGCATCGGTCCCGTCTCGACCTCCTGGTTCCAGGTAACGACCTTCCACAAGTCCGGCATCAAAAACTACTACGACCTCGCCGGAAAGCGGGTGAACATGGGCCCGAGGGGGAGTTCCACGCTCTTCATGCTCAAGTTCATCACCGACAACATCGGAATCACCGGCAAGATACGTAAGGATTATCTGGGCTGGGCCCAGGCCGCCACCAACATGATCGACGGCAAGCTTGATGCCTTCGCCATCCCCAACCCGGTTCCCGCGCCCGCCATTCTGCGCGCCTCGCGCAGCGCCCCGCTCCGGATTCTCAGCATCCCCGACGAGGTTCGCGATAAGTTTGTCGCCATGAGTTCGGGCTACTACAAGGCGAACAAAGACGCGAGCGCTTATCAGGGGATGAAGGGCAAGAAATTCAAGACCGTCGCCTATACCATCTTCGCCGTGGCGAACGAGAAGGTCCCCAACGATGTCATCTACGAGGTGACAAGCCGTGTCTACGCCAAGGCGAACCGGGACTTTCTGATCAACGTCTTCAAGGGCTGGAAGATCGGGCTCGACTTCGCCTCGAAATCGGGCGAGTTCATCAAGCAGATGGGTGACTTCAACATGAAGCTTCACCCCGGCGCGGCCCGCTACTGGAAGGCGAAGGGCTATAAAACGGACTAGGCGTTTCCCTGATCGGGGAAATTCCCGATTCAATTCCCATGACAACAATACGGTCCCCCGGAGGGTTCGCTGCCTATCCGGGGGGCCTGTTCTCGGAGGCGGTTCGGCTTCCGGCCTGAAAGGGCGGCGATGCGCAAGTTTTTAAGTGTGGCCTGGAGCTGGATACGGTTTGTTTTCGCGCCCGAATCGACTACCCGCCGGGATCTTTCTCGCGGCTTTCAGCGCGAAAACCTTCCGGTCTGGCTCTTCCTGACCGCCCTGTTTTTTTTCTATCAATTCGCGATGGCGGGCAGGACCTACAATCTCTACCTGCCCTATGAAATCGGCTGGGAGTGGCAGAAGGTTGTTTTTCCTGTTCTCGCTATCTGGCTCTCTGCCCTGATCTGGCTCTTCGTCTCGGGCCTTTGCCTGCTCCCGAAGGTGACGGCGCTGCTCTCCTGCCTCGTATTCGCCTTCTACTTTCTCTACGGCGCGGCGAACAAGGCCCCCGTGGACTTCTTATTGGGTTTCGGCGAGGTCTTCGTCTACGTATTTTCCCCGTTCCTGTCGGCGGGGCAGGAAAAAGCGCTGTCGGCGATCTGGGAGACGGTTCATTTTCCCGGCCTGTCGATCTACGCATTTCATTTTTACCTGCCGTTTTACGTGGTTTTCACCGCCATTTTGACCTTCCTTTTTTATCCAGCGCGTTCCGGCGCCCCGATGAGCCGGCCTTCATGGGTGGACCTCATCCTGTGCGCGGGCGTGGTGATCTTCACGGTGGAATACATCATGAATTTTGCCGACCGGGGGGACCGGGCGGGCCTCGTTTTCTGGCCGGATGTCTTCATGGGGACGATTGCAATCATCGTCTCGATCGAGATGTGCCGGAGGATTCTGGGATGGGTGCTCCCAATGCTGGGGATCACGTTTTTCCTCTACGCGATGTACGGTAACTACTTTCCGGGCCGCCTCCTCCACAAGGGATTTTCCTATAACGAGGTCGTCAGCTTCATCTACGGCACAGCCGGTGTATTCGGCGTTATCGCGAACGTCTACGCGAGCTATGTTTTCCTGTTCATCCTG
>JAPYQX010000051.1 GCA_029937135.1 Nitrospinota bacterium | reverse complement strand
ATGCAGACCTATTGCGTTTCTATATGAAAAAGGAGAATACAGATGAAAAGCTCTCTGCGTTTACGCTCACTAACCGCCTCTGTGGGCGCGGTGGCCATCGCCCTGCTGGGCATGGCGTCCTCGGTGAATGCCGACAATATTAGCCCTCAGGAGAAAAAGCTCGCCCGCGCCGCCAAGAAAGAGGGCGCCGTCGTAATCATCAACCCGCTGTTCAGCAACCGGACGGCCAAGCGGATGGGCCCGGCCTTCGCCAAGCGCTACGGCCTCGGCAGCGGCTTCAAGTTCAAGAACATCCGCAAAGGCACGGGCTCGACGGTGGCCACCGTCCGCCAGGAGATCAAGGCGGGCAAATTCACCATTGACGTTCACCTGGTGAGCGCGCCGGGCTTCTTCTACGCCGCCCATAAGAAGGGCGCTTTCTCGAAGCTCGACAGCGCCCACTGGAAGGACAGCATTGAACTCGTCAAAAGCGCCGGTCAGTACCACAACTACCCCTACGTCGTGACGCCGCTGGCCTACACCTTCCAGCCCATCTGGAACAGCGCGTGCCCCGGCATGAAGGACGTGAAGGTCACCTCCTACGCCGACGTTCTCAAGCCCGGCCTCAAAGGCAAGGTCATCTCCTCGGACATCACCAAGAGCTTCACCTACACGAACACCGTTATCTCGCTGACCGAGAACGGCATCGACATGGACTCGAAGTGGGACACGCTCAAGGCGCTGAACCCGATCATCGAGTTCCGCACCGAGCCCAAGATTCAGATGGTCATCTCCTGCGAGCGGCCTCTGGACATGTGGAACCTCTCGGGGCGGGTCTATCAGAACGTCCTCAAGAAACCCGCACTCGCCAAAACCCTCCGCGTCGGCTACTTCAAGGAAGGTCAGGTCATGCTGGGCAACCAGGCGGCTGCCGTGAAGGGCGGACCCCATCCCAACGCCGCCAAGCTGCTCGTCGAGTTCCTTCTCACCAAGGCAGGCGCCGATATCTTCGTCGAGGGCGAGGCCATTTACTCGTTCCGCAAGGGATACAAGGCCCCGGCCGCGGCCGCGCCCTACCTGCTCGACCTGAGCAAGCATAAGCTTCTCGGCCTGAAGGACTGGGTGGCCGCCCAGAGACAGTTCAAGAAAATCCGCGGTGCCTGGGCCAAGCGCTTCAAGTAGGCCAATCGTACCGTTTCAACGAGCCGGAGCGGGGGCTCCAATCCACCGGAGCCCCCGCTTCTTTCGCTTTCAATCGCTGTCGAGCACTAGTTCCAAAACGACCACCGAGCGATCTACTGAATAAAGGTTTCCGATGACAACCGAAGCGGCGCCCCCCGAATTCGATTTGCATACCCCTCAAAAGTGGTGGCAGGGCCTTTTCACCCAGGAGCGGATCGCCACCACCTTCGTTTCGCTCGTTGTCGCCATCGCCGTGATCCTCCCCCTAATCACCCTCGTCGTCAGCAGCTTTCTGGTTCTGGACGACCTGGGTTTCGACACCGAGTGGGGCCTGGAGAACTACCGCGAACTCTTCGGCGACCGCCTGATCCGCAAGGCGTTCGTCAATACTTTGATGATCAGCTCGGGGACCACCATCCTGGCCACGTTCCTGGGCGTGTCGCTGGCCTGGATCAACGCCCGGACCAATTGCCCCTGGCGCGAGAGTCTCGAACCCTTCAACCTGATTCCCTTCTTCATGAGCCCGTTCGTCGGCGCCATCGCCTGGCACAACCTGGCCTCTCCGAAGGTGGGGCTCCTGAACAACCTGGCCCGCTCCCTCTTCGGGATCGAGGGCCACATTCTCAACGTGGACAACATCTACGGCATCATCTGGGTGACGGGCATCTTCTTCACGCCGCTCGTCTACCTTTTCGTCATCGGCTCCCTTCGGCGCATGGACCCCTCCCTCGAGGACAGCGCGCGGACGACGGGGGCCGGCCTTATCACCACCACCATGAGAATTACCCTGCCCCTCGTCACCCCGGCCATTCTCTCGGGAGCGATCATCGTCTTCGTAACCTCGGCCGGCGAGTTCGGCGTTCCCTTCAAGCTCGGGACCCCCTACGGGGTGGAAACCCTGACGACGCAGATCTTCACCAAGGCCGTCGGCGACGACGCGAATCATTACCTCGGCGCGGCCATCAGCATGTCGCTCGGAATCATCACCGGACTTTTCATATGGATTCAAAGACGGGTTATCGCCCCGCGCGAGTACACCACCGTTACGGGCAAGGGCTTCAGGCCCAATATTATCGATCTCGGCAAGTGGAAATGGGCGGCCCTGGGCTTTAACCTTTTCTATATCTTCGTCGCCGTCTTCATCCCGCTCATCTGCCTCTTCATCGTCAGCCTTCATCCGGTCTGGGAGGGGCGGATCATCGTCGAGGACTTCACCATCATCAACTACCAGAAAGCGGTGTTCTGGTGGTCGCCCGAAGCGATCGAATCCGCCACGAACGGCATCGGCAACAGCATTTTCCTCGCTCTCACGGGGGCGACGATCGCCATGTTCCTGGCGATCATCGTTAGCTATATGATTCACCGCACCAAGGGAATGGGCTCGAGGCTGCTCGACTATCTCTGCCTCATTCCCATCGGCTTTCCGGGAATCGTGCTGGCGATGGGGGTGCTCATCACCTATATCCAGACGCCAATCTACGCGACCCTGTGGATTTTGATGCTGGGCTACATCACCCGCTTTTTCCCGTACGGGCAGCGAAACATCTCCTCGATCATGATGGCCGTCTCCGAGGAGCTCGACCAGAGTTCGAGGATGGCGGGCGCGACCTGGATGACGACGCTGTGGCGAATCACGATTCCGCTTCTCAAACCGGGGATTTTCGCCGGCTGGATACTCCTGTTCGTCATCTTCCTGAGAGAGCTCTCCATCTCGATCATTCTCTACACGGCCGGAACCGAGACGCTCTCCGTAGGCGTTTACTATCTTTCAAATTTCGAGAACGAACCCATGACAGCCGCTCTCTCTCTCGCCCAAAGCTTATTGCTGCTGGCGTGCGTCGTGGTTTTCCGGCGCATCGCGGGGCGCGAGGCGCTGACCGCATAACCGGGGAAACGTCGAAAAATCATGAATCAGAGCGAAACCAACGGCCAATATCTCGAAATCAATAACCTCGTCAAATATTTCGGTGACGACCGGGCGGTGGACGGAATATCCTTCAGCGTTCCCGAAGGAAAATTCCTCACCCTGCTTGGTCCCTCGGGTTGCGGCAAGACCACGACGCTGATGTGCATCGCCGGCCTCCTCAAGCCCGACTCGGGCGAGATCACCGTCGGGGGCGCCTCGTTCACCTCGACCGAAAAGAAAATATTTCTGGCCCCCGAGAAACGCGACATCGGGATGGTCTTCCAGAGCTACGCCATCTGGCCGCACATGACCGTCGAGAAAAATATCTCCTACCCGCTCGAAATCAGGAAGATCAATGCCTCGGAGATTGATGACCGCGTGATGGAAATCATTCGTCTCGTGGGGCTCGAGGATATGGTCGGAAAAGACGCCACCCAGCTCTCGGGCGGCCAGCAGCAACGCACCGCCCTCGCCCGGGCCATCGTCTGCCGTCCGAGTCTCCTGCTTTTCGACGAGCCGCTGAGCAACCTCGACCTTAAGCTCCGCGAGCGGATGCGGATTGAACTCAAGCGGATTCAGCATGAGATCGGAATCACCTCGGTTTATGTCACCCACGATCAGGCCGAGGCCCTTGTCATGAGCGACGAAATCATCGTCATGAGCAAGGGCCACATCGAGCAAACCGGCGGGCCGCACGCCATCTATGCGCGTCCGGCAAACCGCTACGTGAGCAACTTCATCGGCATCGCCAACCTCATCGCGGGAAAGATCGCCCGGACGACCGATTCCGGCCGGGCCGAAATCGAAGTCGTCCAGGGCGGCGAGCGCCTCATCCTCCCCTGCCTGCTGGGCGAGGGGCTCAAGACGGGAGACGACGCTTTCCTGTCCGTGCGGCCTGAAAACGTCCACGCCGTCCGCGAGCGCCCCGAGGGGCCCTCGATGGAGGGCGAAGTCATCCAGACCGTCTTTTTGGGAAACCACCTCGACTGCCGGGTACGGTGGCAGGATTTTGAATGGAAGGTGCAGGCGCATCCGCGAGAGCGATTGCGCGAGGGCGAGAGCGTTTTTGTGCGCCTCGACGCCGACCACACGCTGGCCGTACAGCCGTAAGCCTGCTGTCAAAAGCCAGCTGCCACAAGGAGAATCCTTTGCCATTCGTTGAAATCGAACGCCTGGTCAAACGCTTCGGCGAGGAAGTCGCCGTCGCCGGAATCGACCTGAACATCGAAAAAGGCGAGTTCGTCACCCTCCTCGGCCCCTCGGGCTGCGGAAAGACCACCACTCTCCGCTGCATCGCCGGGCTCGAGCGCCCCGACGCCGGGGAGATCCGGATCGAGGGCGAGGTGCTCGCCTCCGCCGACAAAGATATTTACCTGTCCCCCGAGGACCGCAACCTCGGCATGGTGTTCCAGAGCTACGCAGTCTGGCCGCACATGACGGTATTCAACAACGTGGCCTTCGGCCTGAAAATTCGCGGCGTCGGGGCCGGAGAGACGAAGGAGAAAACCGACAAGGCCCTTAAACTCGTCGGCCTCGCCGAGGTGACCGACCGCTACGCGACGAAACTATCGGGCGGACAGCGCCAGCGAGTCGCCCTGGCCCGCGCCATCGTCTACGGGCCGCGAGTCGTCCTGTTCGACGAGCCACTGAGCAACCTCGACGCCAAGCTGCGCGAGCAGATGCGCATCGAGATCGTCCGCCTTCAGCGCGAGGTGGGCATCACTACGATCTACGTCACCCACGATCAGGCCGAGGCCCTTGTCATGAGCGACCGCATCGTGATCATGGACAAGGGCGTGATTCAGCAGATCGGCGACCCCGAGACCATCTACGCCCGCCCGGCGAACGCCTTCGTTGCAAACTTCATCGGGACGGCGAATCTGATGGAAGGAAAATTCCTGGGGCGCGAGGGCGAACTCGCCGATATGGAAATCTCCGCCGGCGAAGGCCGCCCGCCCATCCGGCTCAAGGTGCCCGGCACCGAGGGCGTCGCCGAGGGCCAGCGCGTTATCCTGAGCCTGCGCCCCGAGGACGTGAGCCTCCACCTCGAGTCGCCCGCCGCGCCCGGCCCCAATCTCCTCGAGGGGGAAATCATCGACACCATTTATCAGGGAAATTTCCTGGACTGTCAGGTCCGCGTCGGGCCCCACGAGGTGGGCGTCCAGATGGACCATTTCGAGCAACTCGCCTCCGGTCAAAAGGTCTATCTCACCTTCGAGCCGGACCACGGCCTCCTTCTCACCGAGTAAAAACCAATGGCCGCCCGTAGCGCTCTCCAGACCACCCTGCTTGCCGGGGGAGATGTGGCCATCAATCGCCTCCGCGCCCGGGGCGCTTTCGGCGCGCTTGCCCCCCTGTTTCAAAAAGCGGGCGTCGCCTTCGTCAACCTCGAGGTGCCCCTCTCGCGCGGCGGCAGGCCCCAGGTCGAAAAAATCCTTCTTCGCGGCGCCCCCGAGATGGTCAACGCCCTGACCGAGGCCCGTTTCGACGCACTCTCGACCGCCAATAACCACATGCTCGACTACGGCGATGAGGCCCTCCTCGACACGCTCGCCCTTCTGGAGGAGCGCGGGCTCTCCTATGCCGGGGCGGGGCCACACCTCGCCGCCGCCCGGCGGGCCGCCGTGATCGAGCGGGGCGGCCTCAAAATCGGGCTTCTGGCCTTTTCCTCGATCATCCCCCGAGGCTTCTCGGCCGGACCGGGAAAACCGGGCATCAACCCTCTCCGGGTGCACACCGCCTACGAGACGTGGCGGGACGTGAACGAATATCCAGGCACCCTCCCCAAGGTGTCTACCTGGGCCGACCCGGAGGATTTGGGACGAATGAAGCGCGACATCCGCGCCCTCAAGCGGCGATCCGACGCCGTTATCGTCTACCACCACTGGGGGACGAGCATGACCCACAGGATCCAGGATTTTCAGACCGAGATTGCCCATGCCTCGATCGACGCCGGCGCCGACCTCGTCCTCGGCGGGCACGCCCACGTCCTCCAGGGAGTGGCGTTCCATAAAGGCGTCCCCATCGTCTACAGCATGGGAAATTTGATCTTCGACTTTCACATTCCTTTTTTCACCGACTCCTCGAAGCAGGCCTTTCTTTTCGGTTGCGATTTCACGAAAAAAGGGGTCCAGGACCCCCACCTGATTCCCTGCTGGAGCGGAGATTTCGAGAAACCCGCCCTCCTCTCCCCCCAGCGCGGCCGGGGCAAGGCCATCGCCTCCCTCATGCACGGCCTCTGCGAACCCCTCGGAACGCGGATCGAAATCCAGGGCGAACGGGTGGCGCTCATACCGGGCGAAGCCCCTGAACCATCCGGCGGCACCGCCGTCTACTTCGGCAAAAAATAAACCGCCTTTCCTCCCCTGCCGCCGCCGCGGAGCGGCCCCGCGGAAACGCGCTTGCCAGAGCAGGCGGAATTCGCTAATCAATGGGCAGGCAACGGCACATGAGTGTCATCGGGACTTGAGTGTCAACGACACTTGAGTGCCAACGACACCCGAGTGGGAGCGCATGCGTGGCGAGACGGCCCCCCGAAAAAAAAGAAACCTTCACCACCCGGCTCCCGCCCCACACAGCCAAATTCGTACGCGGACTCGCCAAGAGCGAAAAAAATCTCGTCTCGACGATCATCTCCGAGCTCATCGAGGAGGCGATAAATGCCCGCGTAAAAAGCCTCCTCCCCTCGGCTTCCGCCTCCACTCCTTCTGCCTCCACTCCCTCGGCGGGCGCCGCCCCGGCGGCGAGAGACAGCCTCTCCGGGCCGTCTCACAGACTCTCCGGAGCCTCCCAGCCGTCAACACCCACTATCCGCCCGGCGGCGGCGAACAATCCCCACGGCACCCTTCGCAATCAGGCCGAGGCGACCGAACTCATCCTCAAGGAAATTCGCCGGCGGGGCGGCAACCCCGATCTCGAGGCCCGGCTCGAAAAATCCATCCGCGATCTCAGGGAAAAGAAAACATAGGCCGGGAGATCAGCGCCGCGCTTCGCGCCTGTAGGGGGGGGGAAATCAGTTCCTCGCCTCGCCGCTTGTGCCCTCCGCCGAGAGGATTTCTAAAATCTTCCGCTGGACGGCGAGGCTGTGGGTTGCGTCTCGATGCCTGATTCCGGGTCTGACATCCACATTGTACCGAAAAAAGCGCTGGCGTTCGCATTTCGCAAAACGGCCGCCTCCCCCAAATCTTGACTTTTGAGGCTGACGGTGCCGTCTCCATCGGTAGGCGCCTTGAAGGAGACAACGGAGCGAAGAAACCACCAGATAGACCACCGCCGCCGCCTTCGCGGAGAGGCGGAAACGATGATGGAGTGATATTTCACACCGCAGGAAACAGGCAGCGCGTTGAGGCGCCTCAGATCGGGGCCTCCACCCTCGATCAGGGTACGCTGGGCGTACCAGTTCATAAAAGAGGGAATCGAATCCGCCAGGGGGCTTCCCAGGTGGGGAGCGGCGATCATAATCAGATTCACCACATCACCCTCATAGCCCGGCGCCCTGACGCGTCTCCCGTCTTTCAGGTCCAGTTCCTGAAGATACGCGCGTGCAACGAGAGCGCCCAGGCTGTGAGAAATAATATCGACCTTGTCGGCATGGAAGCGTTTTTTCGTTTTATCAATCCACGTTTTTAAAATCCGGGCGTTTTCAAGCAGACTCGTATTTCTCGTATCGGCGAATGTATTCAGGTAAATTTCGGGAAATCCACGGGACTTGAGAAAATCCACCATGCTTATCATTTTCGGGATGCCGTTTCCGTGGCCATCGTCCGCCACGGCCCACACCCGGGCGGAGCGGTTCAGCCCATGAACGAGAATAATGGGCCTCCTCTGGGCGGAGCCGGCTCCCGAATACCACTGCTCAAAGGGTTCCCGGGAATGTTCGGAAATCCAGTAAGCCCCCCATCCGAATAAAAGGCCCGCGCCCATCACAATCAGAAGAAGCACACCGATAAATATTTTGAGAAAGATCGAAAATGTATGTTTCATGAGGTCCGTGCCGGAGGCGAAATCGCCTTTCAGGCAATCGTCTCCCGGTGGGTTTGAGATTCAGGGAGGCTATGGGCAACGCTTGATTAGACCACAGAATGGCGAATGAAGCCCGGCGAAACAACCGGGCACGGGCGGCACGGGCGGGCAAGAAAGATCGGGGGGGGACCAGCGCCCCCCCCCCGAAATTCCGCTAATTTCTCTGGGTCCCCGGATCCCCTTGGAATTCTCGAGGCTCTGCTAAAATTGTGTTCTTGGAGAATAGCGGGGTTTATTTTTTCTTTTTTGCCGCCAGAAGCCCGTCGATCATGGCCTTGAAACCCGCGAACGGCCGCGCGCCCCGGATTCTCTTGATCGTCTTGACGGTGGGTTTCCCCGATTCGGTGTAGGCGAATAAAAACGTCGGGGTGCCGCGCACACCGGCCTTTCCCCCTGCCGCGAGGTCCTCGCGGACCCCGGCTTTCTTCACGCCGCTGTCGAGACAGGTCTTGAATTTCTTCATATCCAGGCCCAACGCCTTCGCGTAGGGGGAAATGTCAAATTTCTTCATGTCCTTTGGATTCTCGAAAAGCCCGTCGTGAAACTCCCAATACTTTCCCTGGTCCCCGGCGCACTGGGCCTCCTCGGCCGCCTTGAAGGCCTGCTTGTGAATCCGGACGAGGGAGAAATCCCGGAAGACGAGCTTCACCTTTCCGGTCTTGATGTATTCCTTGACGAGTTTCGGCATCGTCTGGCGGACGGCGGCGCGGTCATCGACATTGGTGATGTAGACGGTGGTCTTGGCGATGTCTTCCATGCGCCCCCCGGCGCCCTCGACGACGGCCCTCAAATTTTCGAGGACCTGGCGGGTCTGGCCGGCGGAGTCGCCGACGCAGACGATATTGCCCTCTTTATCGCGGGGGGTCTGGCCGGCTACGTAGAGGGTCCGCCCGGCTTCGACGATGATGCCGTGGGAGTAGGTGTTGCCAACGGGCTCAAAGGTGGTGGGGGGTTGGTAGGTGGTTCGTTTCATGGCGGTTTCTCCTTTTGTGAAAATTATCAGGTCAAAATCTTTTTTGCCTTCCGGCGGACCACCTGGCGGTGAGGCCCTGCCCTTTGGGCAGCTAACGCTGCCCAAAGTAGAAGAATATCTTTTCTACGCTGTCTATCAGGGCCACTCCATCTCCGGTAAGGAGTGGCCGCCCGCTGGGCCTTTGGTACGCCGTCCGCAAGGTGGGGCAGCATGACTGCCCCCCGTCCGCGCTGGGGCCGCACTTGGTATGCCGTCCGCAGGACTAGCTCACCTTGCCGGTGGCGTCGGCGGCGGGGCTTTTCATGATGATGGCGGTCATGGGGGCATCGACGGCGGCGGTCTTGTGCTCGAGGCCCGAGGGGATAAAGGCCATCGCGCCGGGGAATAGCTCCTGGCGCTCGCCGTGGGTCTCGGTGTAGCCCCGGCCCGAAAGGACCCAGATGACCTCCTCCTGGCCCGGATGGCTGTGGGGCTCGTGGGGGGTGTCGGGGTCGTACTCGGTGATGCCGACGCGGATGTGCTCGGCGCGGATATGGCCATTGGCGGGGCCGGTAGCGCGTGCGCTGACGAGGATTTTACTGCGCCCCCAGGCGACCGGGGTGAAGGGGACATCATCAATCTTAATCACTTTTTTATCAGTCACTTAAACTCCATTTCATCGAAGTTATCTCAGGGATGAACCCGGGAAATACCACCTGTATGGATAGCCACGGGTCAGGATAGCCGTGGGCTAGGCGAGCCGCCGGCGGATGGCCTCCCCGCACTCGTGGGTGGAGAGGCTGCCGCCGATGTCGCCGGTGCGCTCGCCGGCCTCGATGGCCCCCTCGACCGCCCCTCTAATCGAGGCTGCACCCGCCGCGCAGCCCAGATGGTCCAGGAGCAGGGCCGCCGTCAGCGTCGCGGCCACGGGGTTCGAGATGCCCTGCCCGTGGATGTCCGGGGCGCTGCCGTGGACGGGCTCGAACATCGAGACCCCCCCCATGTTCAGGTTGGCCGAGGGCGCCAGCCCCACCCCACCGACGAGGGCCGAGGTAATATCGCTCAAAATGTCGCCGAACATGTTCTCGGTCACGACGATATCGAAATCTCCCGGATGGCGAATCAGCTCCATCGCCACGGCGTCCACATGCATCGCATTGGTCTCGATGGAAGGAAAATCGGCCCGCACCTCCTCCCAGGCCCGCCGCCAGACGGGCCCCGCGAATTTAAGCCCTCCCGCCTTATCGGCCACCGTGACCTTTCGCCGCCCGTGGCGCTCGGCGAATTCGAAGGCGGCGCGAATCACCCGCTCGACCCCTTTATAGGTGTGAATCTCCTCCTGAAGTGCCACCTCGTCCGGCGTGCCCCGCTTGAAGATTCCCCCCACATTGACGTAGAGGCCCTCGGTGTTCTCCCGGAAAATCACATGGTCTATTTCGCCCCTTCCCCGGCCTTTGAGCGGCGTGAGATCTTCGTGGTAAAGGCGGCAGGGACGAACATTGGCGTAGGCATCGAGACCGTTTCGCATATCCATGATGACCTGCTCCTGAACAATTGAGCCAGGAATTCGCGGGTCCCCGATGGCGCCCTGAAACAAGGCGTCGAACCCCTCACGGATGGTTGCGGGGGCGTCCTCGGGCATCCCCCGCCCCTCCCGCAGGTAGCGCTCGCTCCCCCAGTCGAAGTGCGTGAATTCGACAGAAAACGAGGCGGCCTCCGCCGCCGCAAGAAGCGTCTCCTCCGCCTCGGGCATCACCTCATTCGCGATTCCGTCCCCTCGCACCACCGCTATTTTGACCATGAATTAATTCCCGATTGGATGAAAGACGATTGAACCAGTAGGGCCGCATTCTGGCAGAGGTCAACTCGCCTCATCAAGGCCCCGGTGGCTTCCGTAAGAGCTCTCGCGGAGCTATCATGCGGGAATCACACCCCTACCACGAATGATTTCAGGCAAGGAGAACTTACATGGTCGAGTCCACCCCCCTGCCCGAGGGCACGGTCCGAGTTCCACACGAAATGATCCACCAATTCACCCATGCGGTTTTCCGTGCGATGGAAATTCCCGACGAAGACGCCAAACTGGTCGCCGATGTACTCACTAGCGCCGACCTGCGGGGAATCAGAAGCCACGGCGCGGGGAGAATCCAATTTTTCATGGTGCGGCTCGAAAACGGCGTGATCAACAAAAATCCGAAAATGGTTTTCTCGCCGGGCAGCGACACGACAGGCGTCCTCGACGCCGACGGCGGACTCGGCATTGTTGCCTCGAACCGCGCGATGGACGAGGCCATGGCGCGGGCCGAAAGACACGGCTGCGGATTTGTATCCGTGATGAACAGCAGTCATTTCGGTTACTGCGGTTACTGGTCGATGAAGGCCATGAAAGAAGGATATATCGGAATCAGCATGACAAACGGCGGTCGAAGGGGGACGGCCACCTACGGGATTGATCCGCTTTTCGGGACGAATCCATTCAGCATTGGCATCCCCGGCGGGCCGGGGGGCCATGACTTTCATCTTGACATGGCCACCTCGATCGTTGCCGTCGGAAAAATTGAGACCGCCCTCAGGGAGGGCCGCGAGGTCCCCAATCACTGGATTCCCAGCAGCTACGGGTCTCCGAAACTGAACGAGCGAAGCATCCTTACGCACGACGTTCCCGTCCTCCCACTGGGCGGGGAGGGCATGGAAGGCGGAGGCCATAAAGGCTATGGGCTTTCGCTAATGGTGGAACTCCTCTGCAGCATCCTTTCGGGAGGGAATTTAAAGGATCGTATCGCGGGCGCGTCCGGAGATGCACGACCCGGCACCGGTCATTTCTTCGGCGTCATCAAGGTTGAGGGATTCCGAGATGCAGAGAGTGTTTTTAGCCAAATGGCCGAGACATTTGACACTATTCGAAATTCCCGGAAAGAGCCGGACCAGGATCGCATTTATATCCACGGGGAGCCCGAGGCCATCGCCGAGGAGGAAAACAGACGCATCGGGATTCCGATCACTCCGGCCGTGCTGGAGCAAATCCATTTACTCAACGAGCAGTTGCAACTCGGGTTCGAATTATAAGCGGCCAGCCGATACCCGCCAATTTACGATAGGACAGGCGTTGAAGCCTTGAGAACACCTTCCAGATAGCGGATCATTCCGGGACCGTCCCACTTACGAGGCCCGATAAACTTGCGTACCAATACACCCTTCGGATCGATGACAAAGGTCTCGGGAACTCCGGTCGTCCGGTAAAGTTTTTTCACGCTACCCCTCGGGTCGAGCAAGATCGGAAACGTGATACCAAACCTGTCCACCCATTTCCGGACAGGATCCGCTCCCAAGGCGTCGATGCTCACCCCAAGAATTTCAAACGGGGCGCCCTTGGTCTTCATCTGTTTGTAAAGGTTTTCCAGGTCGGGCATCTCGTCGATGCAGGGCGGGCACCAGGTGGCCCATATGTTAACGAGCACGACCTTCCCCCTGTAGTCAGCGAGGCTGGCCGTCCCTCCTCCGAGCAAGGGGAACGTAAATTTCGGAGCTGATTTCCCCAGCACCGGAACGGGAAGTTCTGTATCGGTCCTCACGGGTTCGGTGGTCACCCCCACCCAAAAAGCCCAGATTACCGTGACAACAACAGGCATCAGGATAATGATAAGTGCCCTGTTGCGTGCACTCGCCATATGCCTATCGGCCTTAGGCTCCGATGATTGAATTGAATTCATGATCCCCCCACTGAGAGCCTAACTTTTTCCCTTGAGAAGATAATCGATGAGATCAAAAGCCTCCTCGCTGTCCCACTCACGGGCTCCCATTCCATATGCCACGACATGCCCCGACCGGTCGATAAGATATGTCGTCGGCAGAGCGCGGACCCGGTAGACCTGCTTTACCTTGTTCTCAGGATCCAAAAGAATCTGAAAATTCAGCTTCAGGCTTTCGGTGAATTTCCGGACCG
>JAPYQX010000414.1 GCA_029937135.1 Nitrospinota bacterium | reverse complement strand
GCTACATCCCTCCGGGCGGGACAACACAGACCTACGCCTTCTTCGGCCTGTGCGGAAAGATGAGCGCTGCGCTCGGGCCCCTCACATTCGGAGCCGTCTCGGCGGCGACCGGAAGCCAGCGCCTGGCGATCCTCTCGGTCCTGGTATTCTTCCTGGCCGGGGGCGCCCTCCTCTGGACCGTCCCCGACAGGGACGAATCCGAAAGTGCCATCCTGTTGCCGTAATTTCCGCCGGAACGTACAAGTAGGGTCAAGCAGGGGCGAGACTGACCCCCGCCGGGCACGGGAGGGTTTCTAATATGGCCGTCAGTTTCAGGGAACAGATCGTCGAGCGCCTCCGGATACACCTCAGCGAGGCGGACCTCCCCCGCGAGAGCATCGAGGCAGCCGCCTCCGAAGTGGCTTATATCTTTGAAAAATTGCTCGATAGCCGCGCCTTCGACGCGGCGGCCCGGCAGATTTTACAGCGCTACGCCGAGGACTGGGCCGAGCAGTCCTCAAGGCGACTTCTTGAGCGGCATGACGAAGACGCCACCGGCCTCGTCCACGCGATGACCGACCGCCAGGGACGTACGCGCGCCCTCCGCGCCCTGAGGCGGGCGATGATGGATGTTTTCGAGGGCAAGGAGCGCCCGCCCGACGACATGGGCCTCATCGAGGACGACCTCGATTAAAATCATGACCGCGGGCCGCCAAATCAAACAAATGCCGAACCGGTCAATTACCAAAACGATCAATTGGAGAAATCATGAACGAAGCCGTCCGCGTCCGTTTCGCCCCCTCGAACACGGGCCACCTTCATATGGGGGGGGCGAGAACCGCCCTTTTTAACTGGTTCTTCGCGCGCCACACGGGCGGTACGGCGATCCTCCGCGTCGAGGACACCGACCAGGAGCGCTCGACCGAGGCGTACTACGACGCCATCCTCGAAGCGTTCGACTGGCTCGGCCTCGACTGGGACGAGGGACCCTACCGCCAGACCGAGCGGATGGAGATGTACGCCGGGGCGGCGCGGAGGATGCTCGAGGCAGGAACGGCCTACCGCTGCACCTGCACCCCCGATGAAGTCGAGGAGATGCGCCAAAAGGCCCGCGCCGAGGGGAAAACGCCCAAGTACGACGGCCGCTGCCGGGACCGCTACGACGCGGACCCGACCGAGCCTTTTTGCCTTCGCCTCCGCACGCCGGACGAGGGCGAGACCGTGGTGAACGACCTCCTGGCCGGGAGCGTCACCTTTCAGAACGATCAGCTCGACGACATGGTGATCGTCCGCACGAACGGCGCCCCGACCTATAATTTCTGCGTCGCCGTGGACGACATCGACATGCGGATCAGCCACGTCATCCGCGGAAACGATCATCTCTCAAATACGCCCAAGCAAATCCTCGTTTACAACGCCCTGGGAGAGGCGCCTCCCCGCTTCGCTCACATCTCGATGATCCTCGGCTCGGATAAAAAGCGCCTCTCAAAGCGCCACGGGGCAACCTCGGTCCTTGAGTTCCGCGAGCAGGGCTATCTTCCCGATGCGTTCATCAACTACCTCGTCCGGCTGGGCTGGAGTTTTGGGGATCAGGAGATTTTTACGCGGGAGGAGATCATCCGGAATTTTTCGATAGACAACCTCAACCTCTCGGCCGCCGTCTTCAATCCCAAGAAACTGCTCTGGACAAACCAGGAACACATCATGAGCGGGGAGGCCGGGGGGTTGCTCGCCCTGCTCGAGGAGCGCCTCCGCGCCCGCGATCTCGATCCTGATATGCTCACGCGGGAGGCCCGCCTCGGCGTCGTCGAGGAGCTGAGGACGCGGGCGAAAACACTCGAGGAGCTGGCGGACGGGGCCACGTTTTTCTTCCGCCAGGGGGTCGAGTTCGACGAAAAGGCGGTGAAGAAGTTCCTGAAACCCGAGGTCGCCGGCCCGCTCGCGCGGGCGCGCGAGGCCATCGCCGGGGTCGAGCCCTTCTCGCCCGAGGGGGTCAAGACCGCCTTCGAGCGCGTCCTCGAAGCCGAGGGTATGAAGCTCGGCAAGCTGGCCCAGCCCGTGCGCGTCGCCATCACCGGCGGCACGGTGAGCCCGGGCATTTTCGAGACCCTTTGCCTTCTCGGCAAGGAGCGCTCCCTCGAGCGGATCGACAAAGCCCTGAGCTTGATTAACCAACCCTGAGCCGGATTTACAGCCCTGAGCGGTTTACAGCCCTGAGCCGATTCTAAAATAGCTCCCCGCCCAACTCAGTAGCCCCGGGGCGAAGCGGAGGGACCCGGAAAATACACCCCGGCGGATTGCCCGAGACCGCGATTTCGCATAAACTCGCCGATGTTTTCATGCGGGACGGGCGTCCAGAGCCCCCGATTCAACCCGCACCGAACACCGTTGGGGGATCGTCTAGCGGCAGGACACCAGACTCTGGATCTGGGAAC